>CAZTUO010000061.1:0-3731 GCA_964616355.1 uncultured Nitrospira sp. | reverse complement strand
TTCCAGTTCGAGCATGCCGATCTTGACTTCGGGCTCTATCGCCTGCACAGGCTGAAGCGGGGCGAGATCGAGGCCTTTTTGACCGAGCAGCTTCCCCGCCGGGTCGAAGAAGCTTTCTCCACCCTCTCCAGCGGGGCTCGTGCCGACTTGGAGAAAGACATAGCGGCCTTGGCGGAGCGGATTCGCAAGGACGTGGCCGAGGACGCGATCCTGCCCAACGGGGATCTCAAGCCGGAATGCAGGCAGATTCAAGCCAAGGCCGTGCAAACGCTGCTGGCCGACTACGACGAAAAACGTCGGGCTTTGGCGGACGTGGCGGTCAGCGAAACGCAGAAGGCCGAGGTCTTCAACCACCTGTGGGCATTCTTCAGCCGCTACTACGACGATGGAGATTTCATCCCGCGCCGGCGGTATGGGGCGCGCGAGACCTACGCGGTCCCCTACCACGGACAAGAAACCTTCTTTCACTGGGCGAATAAGGACCAGCATTACGTCAAGTCGGGTGAGGCCTTTCGCGACTATGCCTTTACCGTCGAAGCGGTGGGCGGCCCCTACCAGGTGCGATTGGTCCTCACCGAGGCCAGTGTGCCGCCGGGCAACACCAAAGGTGAGACTCGCTTCTTCTTCTCCCTTCCCAAAGACATCATCTGGGACGCGGAATCCAAGACGCTCCGGATTCCGTTCCAGTACCGGCTGCCGAGCGAGCAGGAGGCCGAGCGATTCGGAAAGAACAGCAAGGGGCAGGACGCCATCCTGGAAGCCGCGGTTCCCCAATTGCTGAAGGCGGTGCCTTCGGTCGCCTTGCAGGCCGCGCTCGCGCAACCGGAAGGCCAGAAAGACGGCCGTGAGATCACGCGCCTGGAACGGCGGCTCAAGCACTTTGCGCGAAAGCGCACCAGCGACTACTTCATCCACAAGGATCTGGAAGGATTCCTGAAGCGGGAGCTGGAGTTCTATCTCAAGGACCAAGTGTTGAACCTGGGCGATCTGGAAGGCGACCTCGAAGGCAAACGCCGCATGCTGCTGGTCATCAAGCGGCTGGCTGAGGACATCATCACGTTTCTGGCCCAGATCGAGGAGGTCCAGAAGCGGCTCTTCGAGAAGCGCAAGTTCGTCCTGCGGACCGACTATCTGGTGCCCATCAAGGAGATCCCGCGCGAGCTATGGAACGAAGTTCTGCGCAACAAGGCGCAGCTTGCCGAATGGAAGCGGCTTTTCGCCATCGAGCCCAAGAAGGACCTGTTCAACAAAACCGGCAAGGTGAATCTCCAGTTTCTGGAAGCACATCCCACCCTGGTCGTCAACACGGCCCTCTTCGACGCTGGCTTCACGAACCGGCTGCTTGCAGCCTTCGAGGACCTGGACGAGGCCACCGACGGACTTTTGATCCATTCCGAGAACTACCAGGCCCTGCGGCTGCTCCAGCGCAAGTACGAGGGCAAGGTCAAGTGCATCTACATCGATCCCCCGTACAACACCGGCTCGGATGAGTTTCTCTACAAGGACCGCTATCAGCACTCCACGTGGCTGGCGATGATGGAGGAGCGGTTGCATCCTGCGAGAAAGCAGTTAACTGTCGATGGGGCGATCTTTATCAGCGCTGATGACAATGAAGAGGCACGACTACATCCTTCTCTTCGCTCGCAACGGGGATCAATGGAAACCCCATCTCCTCCCTCGAACGGAGGAAGCCAATGCGAGATATGCTGAGACTGTTGCAAAACTTAGTGTGCGAATGTTGGTCCCATCGAGGTCAGCGCGAGGGCCCCGGGTGAGGGCGCGAACCCTGTGTGCCTACTGCCCACCGGTGCTGGAGCCGTGCGCGGCGGCCTGCTCATCGTCTCGCGGCTCACGTTGGGCTCCAGACGGGACTCAACAGACGCGCGAGCCGTTTGCAGTTCACGACGAAGGCCGTCATGATCGCTTGGATCGTCGTCTTGGCTAAGCCCCAGTACTGACAGCGCGCGAGGCGATGAAGGACCGTCAGCTCGGCACATTGGCGTGCGATGATGGGCCGCCGCCGGCGACTCCGCCGCGGCCGGCCGGGGCCAGGTTGTTTCCGAATGAAGCCGGAGAGAATCCGCCGTCGGCGCAGCCACCGAGGGTGCTGGGGCCAGTCGTAGCCTTTGTCCGCGACGACTTCGGCGGGCGCCCCGTTCACCAACCGGGGCAACTGGGCCCCATCGGGCTCGTTGCCGGGGGGACATGGACCGCGGTGATCAGTTCGCGGCCGGCATCCTCCGCGAGATGCGCCTTGTAGCCAGAGAAGCCCTTGGTCGGGGTCTTGCGCCCAAAGCGCGCATCGGGGTCGGGCGAATGCCGGTCCCCGGAAGTCTGATCCTCCGGCCCGTCCTGGCAGGGGGTCTTGAGCCGGAACAAGTCCACCCGGGCAGCGACATCCGTCCTGTCGAGGATCTGCAGGGTGTCCGTGACGAGTCCGTGTTGCCGCGCCTCGGCGACGATGCGGTTCAAGAGGGCCTGGAAGCGCTCGGGGCCCAGGCGGGCCCGGAAGTGGCAGAGCGCCGTGTGGTCGGGCGGCCGTTCCTCGGCGGCTAAGCCCAGGAACCATTGATAGAGGAGGTTGTAGGTCACCGCGTCCTCCACCGCCCGATCGGAGAGGTGGTAGAGGAATTGCAGAAAGACGATCTTGAACATCAACGCCGGCTCGTAGGGCGGCCGGCCGGTCTCATCATCGTCCAGTGGGGCACATTCCTCGTTGACGAACTCGAAGTCGACCAGGCGATGGAGGTCTCGCCGCAGATGGGGCCGATCCCCCAGGATCTGCGCATAGAGCCAGTCGCCGAAAAAGGAGCCATCCGCGCCGCCTTTTTGGGACAGGCCCCGCCTCCCTTGTCTGGTGGGTGTGGGGCGACTACTTACACTTGGGCCGCCCGTCATGTTCGACCCGAGTACGCTCAGGTCAACGTGTATGTGTTGAGAAACCTGCCCAAAGTCGGCGTGGGATTTTTCAAGCGGAGCGGATTCTATCCCGACTTTCTGATTTGGCTCTACGACAGGGCTACAAAGCAGACGCACTTGCGCTTTGTAGAGCCGCATGGCCTGCATTACTGGGGGCTCACCGGGAGTAACCTGGACAAGATCGACGCGTTCAGGGCTCTGAACGAGCTGAGTCAGGAACCTTCATTTCGAGAAAAAAGGATTTCGATGGATGGGTACATCGTGACACGGACGAAGCTGGAACAGATTCCCAATGCCCAAGGGAAGACCTGGGCCGAGCTTCAAAAGGACTATCGGGTGCTCCACCAGAGCGGGACCTACATCGAAACAATTTTGTCCTTGAATTGAAGGTAGCGAGAGCCGAGCGCTGCCGCTCAAAGGGAACATGAAGTTGGACACGCAGCCGATTACCAAAGACCTCGTCGCCCAGCATAACCTCACCGACGAGGAGTACCGGCGGATCGTCGAGCTCCTCGGGCGGGAGCCGAACCTGACCGAACTGGGCATGTTCTCGGTCATGTGGTCGGAGCACTGCTCGTACAAGAGCTCCCGCGTGCACCTGAAGAAGCTCCCGACGACCGGGCCGCGCGTGGTGCAAGGGCCCGGGGAGAACGCCGGGGCGGTGGACATCGGGGACGGGCTCTGCGCGGTCTTCAAGATGGAGTCGCACAACCACCCCTCGTTCATCGAACCCTACCAGGGCGCGGCGACCGGCGTCGGCGGCATCCTGCGCGACATCTTCACCATGGGGGCGCGGCCCGTGGCGCTCCTGG
>CAZTUO010000060.1:0-13087 GCA_964616355.1 uncultured Nitrospira sp. | reverse complement strand
CACGACCATCTGTTGGTTGTAGACCGGCACGAACACGCCGACGATCGTCACGGGCGAGCCAGCGCCGCGCGCCGCGATGATCTCGGGGCTCCCGAGCAGCACGCCGTGGAGCTGGCCGGCGACCAGCGCGGCCCGGCCGAGCCAGGGGGAGAAGCGCACCAACGCCGCGGCGAGCGGCGACTCGGGGGCCGGGGCGCCGCGCTGCAACGCAGCCGCCTTGGGGCCGAGCCAGAAGTCATGGGCGGCGGAAAGCGCAATCAGGAGCGTGACGAGCAGCAGCTTCGCCTTGAGCACCCGCGGCCAGCCGGCCGGATCGGCGAGCGAGTCGCCCCGCAGGACCAGCAGCAGCGGCCCGGTCGTGACGAGCACCAGCACCGCCGTCCAGACCAGCAACCGAAAGCGGAGCCCGACGGCCCGGAAGAGCTGGCCGCGCTGGGCGGCGAAGGCCTCCTGCTTGAGGACGGGGACGAGCGCGAGCGTCAGGAACAGCATCCCGCCGATCCAGACGAACGCCGCCAGCATGTGAATCCAGATCAGGAAGATCAGCATGGGCCCCCCCGACGGCCTGCGCCCAGATCGTCACGCTTCGGCGCGACCTGTCCCGCCGTCATCCACGCCCTCCTTGACCAGATCCCACGGCGCGACGACGCCGACGAGCCGCCGGGCTTCGTCCACCACGGGCAGCAGGAAGCTGGTCCGTGCCTTGTGCAGCAGCAAGGCGCCGCATTCCAGTAGCGGCGTCTCGGGACCGACGGTGGGCGGCTCCAGATCGAGCAGCCTGGAGACAGGCTCGGCGCGGAGCCGGGCCAGGCGGTCGCGCACTTGGTTCAGGTCCGGCGCAAAACCCACATCCGGCAGGTCGCCCGACACGATGTAGGGCGGCAGCGCGCGCTGCAGAATGCTCAGCACGGACAGGGTGCCGAGCAGCCGGCCCGTCGCGTCGACGACGGGGAAAGCTTGCAGCTTCGTGTCGGCGAAGCGGCGGAGCGCGTCGCCGACCGGGCAGTCGGGCGCCAGCGTCCGCACGTCGGTCGTCATCACGTCCCGAGCCTTCATAAGTACCTCCACCAGACATAGAGCGCACCGAGCCCGACCTGGATCAGCATGAGCGGGAAGGCGACCTTGGAGAACGACAGGAATCGCACCGGGACGCCGTTCCGCTCGGCGATGCCCGCCACGACGAGATTGGCCGAAGCTCCGACGAGCGTCCCGTTCCCGCCCAGGCAGGCCCCGAGCGCCAGCGCCCACCAGATCCCGTCGAACCGCTCGCCAGTCACCCCGGCCTGCTCGAAGACCGGCCGCATCGCCTCGATCATCGGGATCATCGTCGCGACGAACGGGAGGTTGTCCACGAGGGCGGACAGCAGCGCCGAGCCCCAAAGAATGGCCATGGTCGTCGCGGCGAAGTCCCCCGCCGTGAGCGAGAGCAGCCAGTCGGCCAGCCACGCGAGCAGGCCCGCCTGCTCGACCCCGGCCACGAGCACGAAGAGGCCGCAGAAGAAGAAGATCGTCACCCACTCGACCTGGGCGAAGCACTCCTGGATCTGGTGCGCCGCCTGCTCCCGGTCCAGCCGCCGCGTCACCAGCAGGAGCAGCAGGGCCGCGCCGCCCAGCGCGATCGTGGCCGGCTCCAGCCGCAGCGGGTGCGCCAGCACGAACCCCAGCAGCACCAAGCCGAAGACGGCCAGGCAGGACCGGAGCAGGCGCGTGTCCCGGATTGCCTCGTACTCGTCGAAGACCAGGAGCCGCTCGCGCGCCTCCGGCGTCCCGCCGAGGGCCCGGCCGTACAGCAGCCACAGGGGCACCAGGGTCGCGGCGAAGACGATCGCGGAGAGCGGCGCGAGGTGCAGGAGAAACTGATTGAAGGTCAGCCCGGTCGCCGAGCCGATCATGATATTGGGCGGGTCGCCGATCAGCGTCGCCGTGCCGCCCGTGTTGGAGGCGTTGATCTCGGCGAAGAGCAGCGGGTAGGGCCGGAGCTTGAGCTCGTCCGCGATCAGCAGCGTGACCGGTGCCACCAGCAGCACCGTGGTGACGTTGTCCAGCAGCGCCGAGAGGCTCGCCGTGACCGCCGACAGCATGACGAGAATTCCCCACGGATGACCCTTCGCCGCCTTGGCTGCGCGGATCGCCAGGAACTGGAACACCCCGGTCTTCTGCGTGATCCCCACGAGGACCATCATGCCGGTGAGCAGCCCGATGGTGTTGAAGTCGATGCCGCGGACGGCCTGCTCCTGATCCAGCACGCCCAGGCCCACGACGAGCGCCGCGCCGAGCAGGGCGACGACGGCCCGGTTCCAGCGGTCCAGAATGATGAGGAGGTAGGTGAGGAGAAAGATGGCTGTGGCGAGCACGAGCGGCGGCCAGTCGAACAGGGTCGCGTGGGAGGTCGTCGGTGCCATGAGAGCCCGGCGGAGGGGCGCGCGGGGACGCGCCGGTCCGTCGCGGTCTTATACTCGCCGGTCGCCGCCCAGTCAATGACCGTGACAGCGCGGGGCCGGTGCCGCCTGTGCCATGCGGGCGGGGAAAGACCGTGGCGGGATACGGGAACGGCGCAGGGGAGGAGGCGACCGCCCGCGCCCTCCTTCAGAGGGCGCACCTGAGCGGTCGGCGAGACGGACGGGGCGACCCGCTCAGAACAGCTTCAGCAGGAGCCACATCACGAATCCCAGGAAGAGGAGAAGCAGGACTTCCATGGCCACCCCACCCGGGCCGATTCTGTGGCAAGAGACGTTCCCGCGGACACCCCGCTCTTCGGGTCAACCGGGCGAGCCGCCATCGTTGTTGACTTTTCAACGGATTCCGGTCATTCACCCGGCCGAGGGTATCCCGGCAGGCCATCCGGAACACCCGGAGCGGCCCCCTGAAGGTGTAAATTCGCTCACCCACACCTGTGCGATTCTTCACGCGATCGAGGCGGCGACAGAGGGTCGGGTCGCGTCCCTCGGACGCGACCCAGCCGCCGGCCGGGCCCTGCGGCGCGCCCTGGTGAAGGCCGCGCCCGGCTCTCCCTGCATGACTCGACGGAACGAGACGCCCACCCTCACTCACTCTGAGGCGGCCGCCGGCTCGTGCGCAGGTTCGCGAGCGCTTGGAGGATCTCCGCCGGGCGCGGCGGGCAGCCGGGGATCCGGAGGTCCACCGGAATGTGCCGGTCCACCGGGCCGGTGACGGCATAGCTCCCCTTGAAGACCCCGCAAGTGATGGCGCAGTCCCCCAGCGCGATGACGAGCTTGGGGTCAGGCGTCTGCTTGTAGGCGTCCTTCAAGGCCCGCGCCATGTTCACCGTGACCGGGCCGGTGACGACGAGCGCGTCGGCGTGCCGCGGCGAGGCCGCGATATGGAGGCCGAATCGCTCGGCGTCATAGACCGGGTTCATCAAGGCGTTCATCTCCATCTCGCAGGCGTTGCAGGAGCCGGTGTCCACCTCGCGGATCGTCAACGACCGCCGAAACGGCTTGGCCTTCCTGATCGTCTCGGGCGCCGGCTCCGCTGTCACCGCGGCTGGCGGATGCTGGCCCGTCACAATCCCGGTCTTCAGGCTCTTCTTGAGGATGCGGAACATCTCTTCCTCCAATCCAGCGAGCAGCGAACAGCCAGCGGCAAACAGCTTCAAGCTCGTCGCGACTGGCCACGCGCTGTTCGCTCATAGATCGTTCCCCGCATACGACAAATTGAAGCTCTTGTTGATCAGCGGGAAGTCGGGAACGATGTTCCCGAGCACCGCCCACTGGATCGCCGGCCAGTTCACGAACGACGGATCGCGGACCTTGCAGCGATCAATCCGGCCCTGCTCCCCCGCCCGGACCATATAGAGAATTTCCCCCCGCCAGCCCTCGACAGCGGAGAGCGCCCGCGCGCCGGCCGGCGGCGCGCCGGCCGGCTCGACCGCGACCGGCCCGGCCGGCATCTGCGCGCGGATGAGCCGAATCAGCCGGATGGACTCGCGGATTTCGTCCAGGCGCACGCGCAGGCGGGCCCGGACGTCGCCGTAGTGATAGACCGCGACCGCGACCGGCAGCTCGTCGTAAGCGGCGAAGGGACGGTCGCGGCGCAGGTCGCGATCCAGCCCCGAGGCCCGCCCGACCACGCCGACCACCCCGTGGTCCCAGGCGATCCGTTCGGTCAGGACGCCGGTGGTCTCCAACCGGTCCGTGAGCGACGCGTTGGCGAAGATGATCGCTTCCAGTTCGCGAAACTCCGCTTCGAGGGCGTCCAGCTCCCGGACCACCTCCGCGAGTTGCGCGTCCGCGAGGTTGACCCCCACCCCGCCGACGCGGCAGACGCCGCGCAGGAAGCGCGAGCCCGTGAGCCGGTCGTTCCACTGCAGGAGCCGCTCCTTCATCCGGCCGCAATGGGCGTGCGGCAGGGCGTAGGCGGTGTCGTTGCAGATGGCCCCGACGTCGCCCAGGTGGTTGTGCAACCGCTCCAGCTCGAGGAACAGACTGCGCAGGTAGCGCGCCCGCCGGGGCACCTCCAAGCCCAGCAAGGCTTCGACCGCCTGGCAATAGGCGAGGCTGTGGCCCACCGTCGTGTCGCCCGAGACCCGCTCGGCCAAGGGGACCGCCTCGGTCAGGGTCCGCTGCTCGAAGAGCTTTTCCACCCCACGATGTTTCCAGAAATGCTGGACTTCCAACTGCAGGATCGGCTCGCCGGCGACGGAAAAGCGGAAGTGACCGGGCTCGATGATCCCGGCGTGGATCGGCCCGACCGGCACTTCGAAGACCCCTTCGCCTTCGATCTGCCGGTAGGCATGCTGCCCGTCCCGGCGGCCCAGGACCATATCCCATCGGAAGTCCTTCCTGAGCGGGTGGACGCCCTTCGGCCAGTGGGCGTGGCGCACCAACCGGCGCAGGTCCGGGTGTCCCTGGGCGATGAGCCCGAACAGGTCCCGGATCTCCCGCTCGTACCATTTGGCCGCGTGGATGTGCGGGGTAATGGAGCGGAACAGGCGATCGGCGCCCTCGAGCTCCGTGCACAGGAGCAGCCAGTCCTTCTGCCGTTCCAGCGTGAAGAGGTACCAGAGCTCGTGGCGCGCGGAGGCGGGCCGGTGGTCCTCCGCCCAGAGCAGCGAGAGGGTTCCGCGCAGCTCCGGATGGGTGTGCACGTAGTGGGCCACCAGCGGCAGGTCGTCCTTGCCTAACCGGAGCACAGGAATGCCCTGCACCGCCTCGACGGCGCGGACCGCCTTCCCGAAGGCGTCCTGCAGCCGGGTCACCGGGGGCAACGTCCCAGTCATCGGCTCACCTTCCTCCTGCCTCGTCTCGCTCATCCCGGCACCAGCACCGCGGCCGCGCGATCAAGGAGCAGCCGGATCGGCTCCGGAAGCACCAAGCCGAAGAGCACCAAGGCCGCCATCGTCACCAGGAGCGGCACGTGGCCAATCTCCCAGGATTCCCCGCCTGTCACGTGGGCTGGCGGCTTTCCCCACACCATCCGGCTCACGCGCGCGAGCATCCCGCCGAACAGGGCCACCGCCAGCGTCAACACCAGGACCACGGTCAGGAGGCTCCGGACTTCATGCGCGACCGTGAGCGTGACGAACCGGCCCAGGTGCAGGGTGTCGGAGGTAAAACTCTGGGTCGCCAAGGCTGACAGCACGAGCGCTTCGCTCGCGAATGAGGCGAACGGCGGCAGACCGACCAGGGCAAGCCCGGCGACGAGCCAGGCCACTGCCGTCAGCGGTTGCGCCCGCGCCAGCCCGTGCACGCCCGCGATCTCGCGGGTCCCGTACCGGCGGCGGATATTCCCGGCGGCGAAGAACGCCAACGACTTCGCCAGCGCATGGTTGAGCAGGTGGAACAGCCCGCCCAGGGTCCCCACCGCCCCGCCGGCGCCAAAGCCGGTGAGCGCCAAGCCCATGAGTTCGATGCTGGAATAGGCGAGGAGCCGCTTGTAGTCCCGCTGGACGAGGATCAAGAGCGCGGCCACCCCGAAGGAGACCAGCCCGAAGAGGAGCAACAGGGTACCCGTATAGTCGGCGGACAGGGCGGGATCCATCACGGACTTGCTCCGCAGCACGGCGTACACGGCCACCGTCTCCAGCACGCCCGCCAGCATCGCGGTCACCGGCGCCGGAGCTTCGCTGTAGGCCTCCGGGAGCCAGGTGTGCATGGGGACCAGACCGATCTTTGTCCCGTAGCCGACCAGGACGAAGATGAAGGCCAGCTTGAGCACATGCGGATCCAGCCGGTCCGCCACGTCCAGAAGCTGCGTGACGTTGAGCGCCAGGCTCACGTCTCCGAGCACCCGCACGGACGAGGAGTAGGTCAAGACGGTCCCGAAGAGGGCCAGCGCGATCCCGACCGAACACAGGATAAGGTATTTCCAGCCCGCCTCGAGCCCCTCCCGCTTCCGGAAGAAGGCGATCAAGAAGGTCGTGGCGAGCGTCGTCCCCTCAATCGCCACCCACTGCACCCCCAGGCTGTTCGCCAGGGTGGCTGCGATCATCGCGAACAAAAACAGGTGGAACAGCGCGAAGAAGCGGCTGAGCCGCCGCGGCGCGATCGTCCCGCGCGCCACATAGTCATCCAGGTAGGACCAGGTGTACAGCGAACAAGCCAAGCCGACCGTCGCGATGACGAGCAGGACGAAGACGCTCAGGCCGTCGGCATAGACCAGCTCCCAGAGCGCGGTGACCGGCCCCTGCGCGGTGAGCCGGCCGATCAGAGCGGTCTCCGCCACGACGAGGGCAGCCATCGTGGCGAGGTTCACCCCATGCAGGATCCGGGGCGCGCGCACCGCCAGGCTTGCCAGCGCCGCCACGAGCGGAGCGCCCAACAGGATCACGACCGCGGCGTTCACGGACGGGGTCACGGGCCCTCCACGGTCACGCCGAAGGTCTGGACGATGGAACGGAGCAGGCTGCGGCACCAGGGGGGCACCTGCAGCCCAACCGCCGCCAGCAGGACGAGGTTGAGCCACACCGCGGCGGAGAGCAGCGCCCGGTTCCGCCGTCCGATCGCCAGCGCCGGCGCCGTGGCCTGCCCCAAGACCATCCGGAAGAGATGCCCCAGGAGCGTGACGAAGGCCAGCGCCAGCAGCGCGACGAAGAGGACGGCCAGGGCCGGGCGGGTCCGGTAGGCGTCCGCGCTGATCAACAGCTCGCTCGCAAAGAGGCCGAAGGGCGGCATGCCGGCCAAGGCCAGGCCGCCAGCCAGCAGGCCGATCCCGACCAGCGGCATCTGCCGGAGCAGGCCGGGCACCCGGTCTATCTGCTTGTGGTCGTGGCTCAGCAGGACGGCCCCCGCGGCATAGAAGGCCAGCGACTTCGCCAGCGCATGGTTCAACAGGTGCCAGAGGCCAGCGAAGACGCCCGCCCCGCCGACGCCGAAGCCGACCAAGGTGATGCCGATATGCTCGACACTCGAGTAGGCAAACAGCCGCTTGTAATCGCGCTGCAGGAACAGGAAGACGGCGGCGACGGCCACCGAGAGCAGTCCGAGCGTGATGACCAACTGGCCGGTAAACAGGGGGCCGAGGGCGCGGTCGGCCACGGCCTTGAACCGCAGGATCGCATACACCGCGATCGCCAGCATGTTCGCGGAGAGCATCGCGCTGACGGGGGTGGGCGCCTCCGCGTGCGCGTCCGGCAGCCAGGTGTGCATGGGCGCGACTCCCGCTTTCGTGCCGTAGCCGACCAGGACGAAGACGAAGGCCAGCTTGAGCGCCGTGGGGTCCAAGCTCCCCGCCACCCGGTAGAGCTCCGGCCAGCGGAGCGCCTCGCTGGCCACTCCCAGCACGTGCTCGGAGGAATAGTAGAGCAAGATGGTCCCGAACAGGGCCAGCGCGATCCCGACCGAGCTCAGGATCACGTACTTCCAGCCCGCTTCGAGCGCGGCCCGGCTCCGCTCGAACCCGATCAGCAGCGCCGCCGACAGCGTCGAGGCCTCGATCGCGATCCACATGATCGCCACGTTCTCCACATTGAGCGCGATCAGCATCGCCGCGAGGTAGAGGTCGAACAGCGCGAAGAACCGCCGGACCCGCTCCGCCGGAAGCCGCCCGCGATCCAGTTCTTCGCCGAGGTAGCCGACGGCGTAGAGCGTCCCGGTGCCACCGACCAGCCCGAGGATCAGATCGAACCAGGCGCTCATCGCATCGGCCTGGAGGAGCCAATCCACCGCGGCCGGCCCCTCCGTGACGACATGCTCGACGACCAGGGCGGCGGCGGTCGCCAGCACGCCCGCCTGGCCAAACTGCAACGCCTCGACCGCCTGCCGCCCCCGCACGAGCAGGCACCCCAGGCCGGCCGCGAGCGGCGCCGTGACCAACAGGGCGAGAGCCCACTCCACGTCACTTACTCCTTGAGCGCGGTCAACTTGCTCACGTCCACGCTGTCGAAGGCATCCTGGAGCCGGTGCGTGTAGATCCCGACGATCAGTCCGGCCACCAGGACATCGAAGAACACGCCCAGCTCGACGATCAGAGGCATCCCGTACGCGGCGGCGGTCGCGCCGAGGAACAGCCCGTTCTCCATGACGAGGAACCCGACGACCTGGGTCACCGCCTTCTTGCGCGCGATCATCGTGAAGAAGCCGATGAGCACGATGGCGAGCGCAATCGCGAGCGAATCCCGCGTCAGCAGAAACCCGAGCGGGATGATCGGCTGGGTGATCACGAAGGCCAGAATCACCAAGGCCCCGCAGACGAGCAGCCCGGCCGGCACATTGACGTACATCTGGAGTTCGCGGGTCACGTTCAGCCGCTCGATGATCTTCTTCAGGATCCGCGGCAGGACGACCGCTTTGATGAGGACGGTCAGGGCAGCCGCCACGTAGATGTGACGGATCCCGGTCAGAAACGCGACCAGCGCGGCGGTCACGGCCAGAAAGACCGACTGGAGCGCGAACAGGTCCACGCAGGCCGAGAGACGGCGCTGCGCGACGATGGCGAAGCACGTCAGCAACAGGAGCGCCGAGCACAGGTCCACGAGCTGCGAGCCGATCTGCGGCGGAATCGTCATGCCTCAGCTCCGCAGGATGTAGAAAAAGATCAGCGCCAAGAGGGCCAGGATGAACGCCACGCCCAGGAGATCGGGTACCCGGAACAGCCGCAGCTTGGCGAACATGCACTCCACCACGCCGATCAGCACCGCCAGGCCGGAGATCTTCACCAGATAGGCCGCCACCCCGAGACCCAGCGCTGCCGGCGTCATCGTGGTCGCGATGCCCCAGGGCGCGAACAGGTTCCCGAGCAGGCTCAGGAAGACCAACAGCTTGAGCGCCGCCGCCCATTCCACCAAGGCCAGGTACCGCCCGGAATACTCGAGCACCATGGCCTCATGGATCATCGTAAGCTCCAGGTGGGTCGCGGGATTGTCCACCGGCACCCGCCCGGTCTCGGCGAGCGTCACGAGGAAGAGGGCCGCCAGGGCCATCAGGTGCGGGGACGGATCCGTGACGATCCCTTCCAGCACCGCGGTCTTGTGGACGATCGTGCTCAGGTTCGTCGAGCCCGCCGTGAGCGCAATCGCAAAGATCGCGACGATCATGGCCGGTTCGGTCAGCGACGCCACGAGGGCCTCGCGGCTGCTCCCCATCCCCCCGAACGCCGAGCCGGCGTCCAGCCCGGCCAGGATGAGGAAGAACGTGCCCAGCGCGAGCAGGTACACCAGCGCGATGATGTTGCCCGCGAAGTTGAGCGGCATGCGTGACGCGAAGACCGGCACGAGCAAGCCCGCTGCCAGCGTGGACGCGAACACCACGTAGGGCGTCGCCGTGAAGATCCACGAGCTCGTGGTGGAGACCACCGGCTGCTTGCGAAACAGCTTCGCGAGGTCGGCGTAGGGCTGGACCAGGCTAGCCCCCCGCCGGCACTGGAGCCGGGCCTTAACCTTGCGGATCAGCCCCAAGACGAACGGCGAGCCGGCCAGCAGGACAACCGCCTGCGCGATGATCAAGGCAGCGGCCTGAAGCATCGGTGTCATCAGTCAAGGAACTCCCACGCCAGCGTGCTTCCCCCTCGCCTCGAGCCCCGCCCCGCGCGCCTCACACTGCCACCAACAACAGCACGACCACCGTCACAAAGATATAGGCCAGGTACAGATGGAGGCTGCCGGCCTGGACCAACCGCAAGCGATCCGCCGCGGTGGAGAACCAGAGGACCACCGGATCATAGAGATACTTTTGGAAGAGCGGCTCGATGGAGGCCTCATACCGCCGGCGTTTGGCGAAATACCGGGACTCTTCGAGGAACTCGGTCTCCAGTTTCACCGTGGGCCGGTAGATCAGGCTGAAGACCTGCTTGATCGGCTGCGCGAAGCCGGTCGCGGTGTACTCCATCCGCGCGGTGAGATTCAGCCCGCAGGCCCAGGTGCGGTGGTACCGCTTCGAGAGCCGGCCCCCCGCGAGCACGGCGAGCCCCAGGCCGAGCGCCGCCAGCAACCCCAGCAGCAAGGCCAGCGCCGGCGTGGAGAGGCTGGAGAACTCCACGTTCACCGGGGCCAGGGCCCAGCCGTCCAAGGCCAGCACCTGGCCGGCGATCCTCGCACCTGTGTAGGGGGCCGTCACCCGGTCCAGCAGCGGGACCACGCCCATCGGCGCCAGCCCCAGGACCGCGCACAGGGCTGCCAGGATCCCCATCCCGGCCCGCATCGCCATCGGCACCTCTTGCGCCCGCCGGGCATGGGCGCTCCGCGGCAGGGCCAAGAAGCAGATCCCGAACGCCTTGGCAAAACAAGCCAGCGCCAAGACGCTCGTCAGGGCCAGCATGGCGGCGGCCAGCGGGAGCACCAGCTTGAGGAGCACCGCCGGGAGGTGGAAGCTCAAGAACAGGCTCTGAAAGACCAGCCATTCGCTGACGAAGCCGTTGGTCGGCGGGAGCGCCGCAATGGACACCGCGCCGACCAGAAAGCAGAAGCCCGTCCAGGGCATCCGTCGGAGGAGGCCGCCATACTCCTCCATGTTCCGGGTATGGGTGGCCTGGGTGAGCGCCCCCGCGCCCAGGAACAGCAACGCCTTGAACACGGCGTGGTTGAGCGTATGGTACAGCCCGGCGAGCAAGCCCAGCGCGGCGAACTCCGTGAGCCCGTAGGCTTGGAAGGTCATGCCGGCACCGATCCCCAGGAGGATGATCCCGATGTTCTCGACGCTGTGGAAGGCCAGCAGGCTCTTGAGGTCGTGCTCCATCAGCGCGTACATCACGCCCAGCAGGGCCGACACCGCGCCGGCCAGCAGCATCAGGACACCCCACCAGGCCGGAAAGTCCCCGCCCAAAAAATCGAAGCAGACCCGGACCAGTCCGTAGACCGCGGTTTTGATCATCACCCCCGACATGAGCGCCGAGACGTGCGACGGCGCGGCCGGATGGGCGTAAGGGAGCCACACATGCAGCGGGACGATCCCGGCCTTCGTGCCGAAGCCGACGACAGCGGCCAGAAACGCGAGCGTGCGTAGCCCCTGCGGAAGCGGCTCATCCGGATGCCGAAACGCCTCGAACGAAAATGAGCCCGCTGCCTGGAAGAAGATCAGGAACGTAAGCAGGATACAGGCGGTCCCCACGTGCGCCATGAGCAGATAAAAGAGCCCCGCGTAGCGGACCTCGGCTCGCTCGTGCTCGGTCACGACCAACAAGTAGGAGACCAGCGCCATCAGCTCCCAGGCGATGAGGAAGAAGAAGCCGTTGTCGGCGAGCACGACCAGCGTCATCGAGAGCAGGAAGGCGTTGTAGAGGGCGCCTAGGGCTCCAAGTGGCTGCTGGCCCTCGTACTTCCGGAGATACCCGAAGGCATAGATCGACACCGCGAGCCCGACCAGCGAGATCGTTCCGACAAAGAACGAGGCGAGCGGGTCGAGCCGAATCGCAAAGACGAGCAACGGCAGCGTGGAGGGGATCGCGACCGTTCGGGGGTGCGACGCGACGAGCCCCGCGACACCCAGGACCAGCCCCAGAGCCGCCGCCACCGCCGCCAAGCCGCACCCCAGGATCGTTTGCATCCGAGGACGTCCCGAGACGCAGAGCGGCAGAAGGATCCCGGCGACAGAACAGACTGACCAAGCGATCAAGACAGCAGTCATGACGATCCGTTCCACAAGTCGCACACCTGTCCGGCTGAGCTCGCTCGTCCCAGGAAGAACGGGACGTGGAGCGCCGACCGGAGCCTAACCGAGGAACGTCCAGTTGGCCACAGGAGGTCCGGTATTGCCGCTCCGTCCACCCAGCGTCAACCGGCTGGGGATGCGACAGCCCCGACGCCGCCGCACGAGCGGCTGGCTTCCTATGGCCCCCTTCTCACCATCACGACCCCGGTGGCCATGTGAAGGGGGACCCAGCGGACAGGCGGGAAGTGATGGCCCAGGGGCGGTCTCGCGCCGCCTTGTTCCTTCCGAGATTCCAACGTTGTGCTACGGCCCGTGTTGATAGAACTGATCTGCAATCGTGAGCGAGAACCGCACGCTGCGATTCTTGGCCCAGCAAGCCTCGCTATGCTCGACGCACAACGGCCGGTCCTTGCCATAGCTGACGGTCTTGATGAGCCCGTCATCGAGCCCCAGGGACTCCAGATAGCGCTTGACAGTTTGCGCCCGGCGCTCCCCCAGCACCAGGTTGTAGGCCGCCGTGCCCCGTTCGTCGCCTCGTCCCTCGAGCAGAAGAGTCCACCCTCCCCTGCCTCTGAGCCGGCTGGCATTGATCTCAACACGATCGCGGCTGTCCTCTCGGAGGTCAAACCGGTCAAAGTCAAACAAGATATCGAACATGAAGGGCGATGGGGGCTCCACCACCGCTGAAGCTGTCGGGGCAGCCGGTATGGCGGCGGGTGCCTCCTGGGCAGCGCCTGCCTCCGGCGGTCGTGCGGCCGGGGCGGCCACCTGTGGTTCTTCGACCCGTTCTTCTTGCGCCGTGCTTGGGTGGCCGGGGCCCGCGGATTCCTCCGGGGCCTCGGTCAGGATTCTCTGGTGGGTCGTCGTACACGCCGCCAGCAGGACCGTGACCCCGAGCGTATTCAGGACCATCCCGACGTGACTCATGAAGCGATCACCAATGAGGCCTGGCCCCCCAATGACGTCCACCGCGACTATACGAGCCGAATCCGCCCGTTCTCCACCTTGGTGTTCGCGAGGAACTTGCCGAAGCTCTCGGTCAGCAC
>CAZTUO010000059.1:0-13162 GCA_964616355.1 uncultured Nitrospira sp. | reverse complement strand
CACGCAAGCGACGATTTATTTGACGGCCTTCACGCCGGACCGGGTGGAGGAGATCCAGGCGCTCCTCCGGGACGGGATCGCCGACTACGTCTGGCTGACGCCGCTGAGCGCCCACGGGGCGCCGCGCCGCTGCCGGTAAGGCCGCCTTTCCTTCTCGGTTGATCTTCGAGTACAATGCCGCCTCTGTTGGGGCACGAGGTGAGCCCCGGCAAGCCCAGCGCCTCTCGCCCCTTGCCGCTCCCCTGCTCCAGCGAGGAACGCATGGCCGATCAGGTCGTCATCGCGCAGCGCGGGCCCTACGTCTTGGAAGTCAAGCCGGGCACGGTGTACTGGTGCCGGTGCGGGCGGTCCAAGACGCAGCCCTTCTGCGACGGCTCGCACACGGGGACCGACTTCGCGCCCCTGGAGGTCGACTTCAAGGAGACCAAGCGGGTCGCCTTCTGCGGCTGCAAGCACACGAAGCGCCCGCCTTTCTGCGACGGGACGCACTCGAGAATCTAGCCGTCGGGGCAGCGATCCGCGAGCAGTGAGGTCCTGCAGCGTCGTCCTTGTCCCAGCTAGCCGCCGCTCCCGCAGTCGGGTAGACTGCCGCCCTGTCGGACTATGATCCCTTCCGCGTGGATCGAACTGCCTTCTTCAAAGAGTGCTTACCGCGGCTCAACTCGACGAAGGCGGCACCGAGCGTGCGCAGCGATCGCGTCGCGCGCTGAGCGACTCCCCTGATGGCGCTCCTCAGGATGGATTCGGGCCCCGGAACTAGCAGCAACCATCGGCCCGCCCTTCGCCACCTGGTCAAGGCCGACCCGGTCCTGCGCCGGCTGATCACGCGCCTCGGCCCCTGCACGCTGGCCCCGCGCCGCGACTCCTTCGCCACGCTCTGTGATTCGATCATCTCGCAGCAGCTCGCCGCTCCAGTCGCCGCCGCCATCTACGACCGCTTCGCCGCCCTGTTCCCGCGCCGCCGCCCGACTCCCGCGGCGCTCGCCGAGACGCCGGCGGCGCGCCTGCGCGCCGCCGGCCTGTCCCGGCAGAAGATCGCCTACCTGAAGGACCTGGCGGCGGGCTTTCGCGACGGGCGCATCCAGCCGCGGCGGTTCGGCCACCTCTCGAACGACGCCATCATCGCCGCGCTCGTCTCGATCCACGGCATCGGCCGGTGGACCGCCGAGATGTTCCTGATGTTCGCGCTCAACCGGCTGGATGTGCTGCCCGTGGACGACTTGGGCATCCGGAAGGCGATCCAGCGCTGGTATGGGTTGCGCCGGCTGCCCACCGCGCGGACGATCCGCGCGATCGCCAAGCCCTGGCATCCGTACGAGACGGTGGCCTGCTGGTACCTCTGGCGGAGCCTGCGGCGGGAGTAGGGCCCGCGCGCGACCCCGTGTCGGTCAGCAGGCCGGCAGCTTCTACGTACGCCGTTCGGCGTATTGGCCGAACGTTGGCCCTTCTCGTAAGCTGCGGGACAAGTTCCTAACCAAGGAGGGATTCCCATGCAGCCTCGTTGGTCTCGATCCGCCCTGTGGTCCGCGCTCGCCCTCTGGCTCCTCGCCGGATGCGCAACGGGGCCAGCGGACGGCCCGGGCCGGACCGCCGGCTCCGTGATGCGGGAGGCACCGCGCCACGTCGAGGGCCGGCAGCTCAAGTGGTCCATGGACCTCGCCCCCGGGTGGTTGGGCGGCACGCCGGAGTTCTGGGAGCAGCAGCTCGCGGCCTCGGCCGCCGGCAACCGGGATGTCACAGGGAGCCTGCTCCAAACGATCAGGGCCAACGACATCTACGCCGCGTACAGCGCTGAAGCCATGAAGGGAACCCCCCGACCCACGAGATTCGATCTCGCCGAGCTGTTCGTGGCGTTGGCTCCGGAGGCGGCCGCGATCACCGATCCGGGATTCCGGGCCAGGCTCTGGCAAGCCTTCCAGGCGAGCGTCGCGAAGATCAATCCGGCGAGCCGGATGACCCTCGTGAGCGAGCAGTCCATGAAGACCGGCGGGCAGCCGGCCTACCAGGCGGTCTTTCGGACCGACTCACCCGACGGCACGAGCCAGTATCAGGTGGTTCACTACGTGGCGTTGCTGAGCGGGGAAGTCCAACTCTTCCAGCTTCGGACGCGGGGCTCGGACTTCGACGCGCGCTACAAAGACTTCTCCGCCATGCTGGCGACGGTGCGCTACGAGCGGGCGCCCTCCGAGGCGGCCGCTTATGTCGGCCAGCGCACCCGCTTTTCCAAATGGAACATGGGCATGCTGCGGGGATGGTACGGCGGCGGCCAGGAGTTTTGGGCCCAAGGCCTCCAGGCTCTCTCTGCCACAGCAACCGCCGAACGGGCGCAGATCACGCACATGCTGGACCGGGGCGGCGTCGCGCTGATCCGGCCGGACAAGAGCGAGAAGCCTTGGAAGCCGGTGGCGACGATCTCGATCAACCACGGCCTCTTCCCCAGAGACACCTTCGACCTCGTGCGGTCCGCGGGCGGCGTCGAGTTTCTCCGCAAGCACCTGGAAGGAGAGTACGGCGGCGCCGCCAAGACCATCGGCTCCAAAGAGACCTCGGTCGCCGGGAGGCGCGGGTTCGAAGCCAGCTTCCTGCTGACCTATCCGAGCGGGTACGCGATGATCGTGCACCAGCAGTGGGTCCTGGCGGCCGCCCGCCTACCGGGCGACGATCAGCACGTCGAGATCGGAGTCTTCCAGTTGTAGACCGCGAGCTACGAGGGGGCGCTCCGAGACTTCGACCGGATGATGCAGTCGCTGGAGTATGAGTGAGCGCCCAACGGGCGGACCACCGGGCTGCCGGGGCGCTGGAGGAGCAGAAGTCCCGCGGGCGGTCGAGGCCGCCCTTCGGCCGTAGGCGCCCGCTCTCACTGGCCCGCGGCCGTCACGGGTTCGGCGAAATCCCGCTCGCTGCCGCCAACGAGGACGCTTAGCTCTTCCGGCTCGTCTTGGCCATGACGCTGGTGATGAGCTGTTCCATCCGCTTGCCCTTGCAGGACGGGCAGGTCACCGCGCCGCTGTCATGGTCCTTGAGGCTCAGGCTCAAGAGCGCTTCCTTGCCACAGTCCAGACACTTGTACTCGTACATCGGCATCTGAACCACCTCCCGGCTGTCTGATGAGGCCCCGGCTGCCCGCTGCCGCATCGCAGGACGCGGCGGGAGCCGGCTTTCGCCCCGTTGTCCCCAGACCGACGTTTTGCTATATTTTCAACACTCTCCGTTTCGCTTTCAACCCTCAGCCGTAGCCCCGCGGGAAGACCGGCCGCCGCCCTGACAAGGACAGCGGCGAGGCGGGTCCCTCGCACAGATCGGCGGTGGGGCCGGCTGGGGAGGAGACTAAGATTACTGGGAGGGGGTATCCGCCGCGCACCCAACCCCTTGCTTGCACGACCCATTGCCAGAACAACGCAATGGGGCCCCCGGCGAGGGTATCCCGGCGCGGCGGTCCAGGCGAGCGTGGAAATGGAGGGAGCGAGCCATGGAAGTCGAAGGCACCTTTAAGCTCAGAAAGCAGGAGACTGGCCCGATCGAAGTGACCTTCGAGCCGAAGGACAGCGCCACGGCGAGCAAGCGCACGAAGCGGTTCCCGACCTATGACGGCATGTGGCGCTTCCTCACCGACATCGGCGTGAAGTCCGACAAGATTCCCCCGGCCTACGAGCTGCGGCCGAACCGGTCCCTGAGCATCTCGGACGTGAAAGTGGACCGGGAGCGCGTGGGCGCTTAAGACTGAGCCACCGGAGCCCCCGGCGGCGGCCCGGGGATCAGGAACGGGCCGTCGCTGGCTTCGCGGTGAGGCGCATCACCAGCACGTACAGCGCGCAGAGGAGCAGAGCGAACCCGCCGACCAGGTAGGAGCGCTGCTTCATGGCCTGCACCAGTCCCTGCGGGTTCTGGATCAGGTCCGGCTGGCTCCCGAGCAGGTCCCCGCCGAACCAGGCCAGCACCCAGCACCAGAGCCCCGCGCCCACAATCGTCATCAGGCTGTAGAGGCCGAAGGGCATCCGGACCAATCCGGCGGGAATTCCAATCAGGTGGCGCACCACCGGGACGAGTCGGGCAAACAACACCCCGCCGGCTTCATAGCGGGCGAGCCAGCGCTCCGCCCGCAGCAGCTTGTCCTCCGGGCAGAAGACGTAGGTGCCATAGCGAACCAGCAGCGGCCGGCCCAGCCAGCGCGCGACCCAGTACGTGGCCGCGGCGCCCAGGTAACTACCCACCGTCCCCGCCAGAACCACGCCGCCGAAGCTGTACCGGCCTTGGGTCGCCCAATAGGCGGCCGGCGGGATCACGATCTCGCTGGGAATCGGGACGACCGAGCTTTCCATCGCCATCAGCAGCACGATGCCCGCGTAGCCCCAGTCATGCACCCATTGGAACCAGAGACTGACCCAGTGATTCACGCGCGACGCTCCAGTGAGAAGAAGCCGTGATTGTACAGTGGCCCGCACGGGAAGGCCAGCCGGGAGGTGCCGCTCTCCGGCTTGCACCAGCCCCCCGGGGGCGCTATAGTGCGGCGCATCCGAAACGCTGAGAGCGGTGAGCGTCCGAGCGATGACCGAGGACTGGCTAGCCGTGCTGATGGGGTTAGGTCTGGTCGTGCTGGCGGCGACAGGCCTCATCGCCCAGGTTCCCTGGTAAGGGGCGGGCCTCCGTGACGGAGCACGCACCGGTGCACAAGCGCAGCGAGTGGCTCGGTGGCGTCCTGTCGTTCCTGCTCGTCATCGCGCTCGCCCTGCTAGCCAACCGGCTCACGCACCAGAGCAAGCTCTGGCTCGGCCGTGAGGTCCTGGAATATCCGCTCTGGGCGGCCGGGCTCGGGCTGGCCGCCAACCTCGCGCTGCGGGCCGCCGGCTCCCGGGAGCGGCTGAGCGCCGCCTTCCGGACCGAGTTCTTCCTCAAGACAGGATTGGTGCTCATGGGCGCCACCCTCAATTTCCTGGACCTCCTCACGATCGGCGCGAGGGGTATGATCCAGGCCGTGATCGTGGTCACGACGATTTTCTTCCTGACGTGGCAGCTTGCCGGCTGGTTCAAGCTGGACGACAAGCTGCGGGCGTTGATGGCGGCCTCCGTCTCGATCTGCGGGGTGTCGGCCGCGATCGCGGCGGCCGGGGCCGTGCTCGCCAAGAAGGAGCATCTGACCTACGTGGCCACGCTGGTCATCGTCTTTGCGCTCCCGCTCATGCTGATCCAGCCCTACGCCGCCAAGGCCATAGGCCTCTCGCCGGACGTGGCCGGCGCTTGGATCGGCGGGAACATTGACACGACCGCGGCGGTGGTCGGGGCCGGCGCCATCCACAGTGAGGCCGCCATGAAGGTGGCCTCGGTGGTGAAGGTCTCCCAGAACGCCCTGATCGGCTTCGCGGCGTTCTTGCTCGCGCTCTACTGGGTGGTGGTGGTCGAGCGCAAGCCCGACCAGAAGCCGGATCCCCGGGACATCTGGACGCGGTTCCCCAAGTTCGTCCTGGGGTTCCTCGTCGCGTCGCTGGTCACGACGGCCGGGCTGCTCGCCCCCGACCAGGTCAAGCAGGCCATCGTCCCGCTGCGGAACTGGTTCCTCACCGCCGCGTTCGTCTGCATCGGGTTGGAGCTGACCTTCGACGAGTTCACCAAGGTGGGCTGGCGGCCCGTGCTCGTGTACTTCCTGGCGACCGTGGCCAACACGCTGCTCGCGCTCGCCGCCGCCTACGTGCTGTTCGGGAAGGTCCTGTAAGGGGAACGCTTCACGGGTCCTGGGCCGCCCGTCGTCCGGCACTCCTTGCACGGAGCAAAGGACGAAGCCCGAATGACGGAATACCGATGCCTGCTGACGGTCCCGCACGCCGCGTCGTCGCGGTCGCTCCCATGCCGCCGGAGAAGTCGGCGTACGCGCTCGCGCGCTACAGCCGCTCGCCGGACTCCATCGAGGACAGCCTCCGCTGGGTGCACACCCACTCTTCCGAGAAGTTCTGGGAGCAGTTCTACTTCGCGTACGGGCACGCCTCGATCGCCGACCTCGGCCACGTCATCATCTGCTTCGAGAACGTCTCCGAGCTCGCGGCCATCCGGATCGAAGACGAGCCGCTCTGGGACGGCCAGGCCAAATCCAGCCGGTACCAGAACTTCGGCCCGAGCGGCTGCGTCACCCCCGAGTCCATCCGCGGCACCGAGACCGAAGGCGTCTACCAGGGCATCCTCCGCAGCCTCTCGTCCATCTACACGCTGCTCCATGAGCCGCTCACGCGGTTCTTCAAGGAGCGGCATCCCACGCCCGAGGGCATGAAGGCGAGCGACTACGACCGCGCCATCGCCGCCCGCGCGTTCGACGTGACGCGCTACCTGCTCCCGCTGGCCGCACGGACCAACGTGGGCCAGGTCGTCAGTATCCGGACGCTCGAGAAGCAGATCACCCGGCTGCTCTCCTCGCAGCTCCCCGAGCTCAAGCAGATCGGCGAGGAGCTGAAGGCGGCCTGCCAGCGCCCCCCGCTCAACCTCTGGGCCGAGCTGTGCGGTCAGCCGGCCGGGCTCGCCGAGCCGCTCGCGCCGACGCTGGCCCGGCACGCCGCGCCCAGCCCCTATCTCGCCGAGGTCTACACCGACCTGGCCCAGTACGGGCGGGACGTGCTCAAGGCCGCGGGGCTCGATCAGCCGCCGGCCTGGACGGCGGCGCCGGGGACGACCGACGCCGTCGACCTCATCGAGCCCCACGACCCGATGGACGAGCTGGTCACCACGCTGCTCTATCGGGTGAGCCACGCCCCCTATCGGCTGCTTCTCGCCGTCGTCCGGGACTGGCCGGAGAAGCGGAAGCAGGAGACGATCGAGGTGGCGCTCCGCCGCCGCGGGCCTTACGACGAGCTGATCAAGGAGTTCCGCTGCGGCTACGCCTTCGTCTTCGACATCCTGATGGACATCGGCGGCTGGCGGGACCTGCACCGGCACCGGCGCTGCCAGCAGGTGCAGCAGCCGTTCACGACCCTGCACGGGTACGAGGTGCCGCCGCCGCTGGCGGAGGCCGGCCTGGCGGCCGATTACGTGATGGCGATGGACGCGGTGAAGGCCGACCTCGAGCGGCTCCGCGTGGCCAGCCAGGAGGCGGCGCTCTACGCAATCCCCTTCGGCTTCAAGGTCCGCTGCCTCTTCAAGATGGACTATGCGGAGGCGGAGTACATCGCGAAGCTGCGCTCCGGCGTCAAGGGGCACTGGTCCTACCGCCGCGTCGCCTGGGCGATGAAGCAGCAGCTCGCCCGCCGCTACCCCTACCTCGCCGACCAGATCCAGGCGACCCCGCCGGACGTGGAGGACACCCTGACGCGGTAGATCGTCGGCACGACATGGGCGACTGGTGATTGACCTTTTATGAAGGCCGCTCCGATGCTATACTAGTCCCCTGAATGGCTCGGTCGCAGGGGATGAGCCATGAAGAGCCGCCTGCAGGTCGCTGGCCATCCGTTGCACGCGATGGTGGTGGGCTTCCCCATCGGGCTCTACACCACAGCCTTGCTGTGCGACGGGCTCTTTGTCCTGCTGAAGGAACCCTTCTGGTTCCGGATGGCCTTCTGGGCCATCGTCTTCGGAGTGGTGACGCACGTGGCGGCCGCGGTCACTGGCCTGCCGGACTTCCTGGCGGTCATGAAGGAGCACAAGGAGGCGCGGCGAGCGGCCTCGTCCCACCTCGTCTTCGGCATCGGGCTGCTGGTCATCCAGGCGCTGAACCTGGGCCTCCGGAACGGGGGCGAAGCCCCGGCGGGCGGCTCGGCCGGCATGCCGCTGATCGTGAACCTGATCGCCGCCGCGCTGGTCGGGGTACAGGGCTGGTACGGCGGCGAGCTGGTCTATCGGTATTGCATCGGCGTGGACGTGGCGGAGCCGGCATCGGCCCCGCCCGGCGGCAAGCACAAGACTAAGCATTGACCTCGTCCCTCTTCCCCACCAACGCGCACGTTGAAGGATCCCTCCCGTGACCGAGCAGTACCAGCCGTTGATCGAAGACGCCTTCCTGCACGGCGACTGGGCCACGGCCTTCGAGCAGGCGAGCGCCTGGGCGCGCGACCTCGAGCGGACAGGCCGGCGCGACCCCCGGCCCCATTTCGCCATGAACGTCGTCCACCTGATCCGCGGGGAGTTCAGGGAGGCCTGGGCCACCCACGCGAAGGCGCTTCAGGAAGAAGCGGACATCGGGGCAGTGCGCGCCTGGGTCGAGGGCCTGCTCGAAGCCCACGCTGGCCAGGCGAACATCCAGCTTATCGCGGGCCTGTTCCTCTCGCAGTCCGGCCAGTCCGAGCGCTCGATCGAGCGGTACAAAGAGGCCATCCGGCTCGATCCCCAGTCGCCGTATCCCCATTACTTCCTCGCGCAGATCCACGAGCGCGCAAACCGGCTGGAGCTGGCGATCAAGGAGTACCGGGAGGCGGTCAAGCTGGATGCCGGCTACGTGGCGGCGAGGACGAACCTGGGCGTGGCCTACCAGGAGCAAGGCCGGCTCGAGATGGCGATCCCGCAGTATCGCGAGGTCATCAAGCTGAAGCCCGACGATCCGGTCGCCCACACGAACCTCGCCTGTGCGCTCGCGGAGCAGGGGAAGATCGAGGCGGCGCTGGCCGAGTACAAGGAGGCCCTGCGGCTCAACCCCCGGGACGTGGAGATCCACCTCGCGCTCGCCGGGCTGTACGAGACGAAGGGACGGAAGGACCTGGTCCGCAAGGCGTACGAGGACGCGCTGGCGATCCAGCCGGAATGCCCCCCCGCCCTGACCTGGCTGGGGTGGACGGCCCTGGAGCAGCATCAACTCGAAAAGGCGATGGAGCTGTTCAACCGGGCGCTCAAGGCGGACCCCGAGCACGCGCGGGCCTATCTGGGCATCGCCCGCGTGTACCAGGCGCGCGGCAAGCAGCAGTCGGCCATGGAGAACTACGTGCAGGCCCTCAAGCACGAGCGAGACCCGGAGCGGAAGAATCAGATCATGAATCAACTGTACAAGGAAGGCGGGACGTGGGACGTGTGACGTGTGACGAACAGGCCGGGTGACGAACGGCGGTCGCGCTCGGCGGCGCCCCTCCGCGCCACCCGGCCCAAGGCAGCCAAGGTGAAGACGTGTCGCTCCGGCGAAGGTCGCCGGCAGCCTAGGCACGGGCGTTGGGGTCTCTTAGGAATGACGGATCACGAACAGGAGCGACGGCTTCAGAGGTCCCGGATGCTGCCTTGCAGGACGGTAATCTGGGTGAGGGGATCGCCAGCCTTTTTCAGCTCCTCGCGGATTTGCTCCTTGAGCAAGCTCGAATAGCCGACCTTTTCGACCAGCAGCTCCAGGAACCGCGCGGCGGGCAGGAGGCTCTGTCCCTTCAGCTCGGTGACGGTCTCGTCGCTAACCGGGACGTACGTGCTCCCGATGTGGAGGATCACGTTATAGTAGCGGTCCTTCCCGATGCGTTCGAAGCGGAGCCCCTTCACGACGCCCTCGCGGTCCGCGGCCCAAAAGCGCCTCATTCTAGGCAAACCGGGAGTCGAAACACAAGGGACCGGGCCGGCCCCGGGACCGGCCCGCGCAGGCATCCCCCTGGTTCCTCGCTGGGCGCCTGGGTTAGAATGACGCCCATGCGACGGCGAAGCAAGGCACTCATCCTGCTGGCGGCGACGCTCCTGGTCGGCGGCGCCGCGGACGCCAAGCCCGCGGACCAGGAGCGCTGGGACTCCAAGTACGACACGCAGGCGTACATCTTCGGCACGGAGCCCGTCCGCTTTCTGGCCGAGCACGTTCATCTGCTGCCCAAGGGCAAGGCGCTGGACCTCGCCATGGGCGAGGGGCGCAACGGCGTCTTCCTCGCCAAGCAGGGGTTCCAGGTCCTGGGCCTGGACATCTCTGAGAAAGGGCTGAGCAAGGCCAGAAAGCTGGCCGAGGCGCAGGGGGTCTCGATCGAGACGAAGGTCGTGGACCTGGAGACGTACGAGTTGGAGAAAGACGCCTACGACGTGATCGTCTGCACGTACTACCTCCAGCGCAGCCTGTTCCCGCAGATCAAGGCGGCACTGAAGCGCGGAGGCATGGCGGTGGTGGAGACCTACACCCTCCGCCACCAGAAGTACAACCCGAAAATGAAGGCCGAGTACCTGCTCCGCGAGGACGAGCTGCCCGAGCTCTTCAACGGCTTCAAGGTCATCACGTACCAGACCGTGGACGACGGCGAGTCGGCCTATGCCAGCATCATCGTCCAGAAGCCGTAACCGCTCCCCGAGATTCCCCGCCGCACACCCTCCGGACCCGCAGGGAGCCCCCCCATGACCGAGCGCTGGGCCGAGCCCGCCGTCGTCGCTTGGAGCCAGCTCCTGCTGGACAGCTTTCGCCGGTGGCTGGGCCGGGAGTTGATCGAGCGGACCGGGACGCCGGAGGAGCAGGCCCGCTCGCTCTTCCACGCCCCCTTCGTCGTGGTCTCCCACGGCACCGAGCCAGATCCGATCCTCAACTACGGCAACCGGGTGGCGCTGACGCTTTGGGAGATGGACTGGGATGAGCTGCTTAAGACCCCGTCCCGGCTCACGGCCGAGCCGGTCACCCGCGCCGAGCGCCAGCGCATGCTGGAGCAGGCGGCGAGCCGCGGCTACGTGGACGACTACCGCGGCGTCCGCATCTCCCGGAGCGGCCGCCGCTTTCTGGTCGAGGACGCAACCGTCTGGAACCTCGTAGCCCCCGACGGCAGGCCGCGCGGCCAGGCCGCTACCTTCTCTCGGTGGACCTTCCTGGATCGGCGCTGACCGGCCCCCGCCCCATCGCCTCCTCCGCTTCCCTGCCTCGTTCGACAACCAGCCCGTTTGCCCACAACAAAGAAAGGGGACAGCTTGGCCTGGGCCCATTTCACGATAGAGAACCTGTGGGCGGCTTCCCTATATACAGCGAGACCCTGGGCCCTCCTGCCACCATCGTTCCGGTCTCCACCGTCCAGGGGCGTCAACCGTTGCTCGGTTCCAGGGCTCCGCAGGGAGGCGGCCGTGACGCCGAGGACTCTCCTACCCAAGACTCAGGCCCTCGCCCGCAGCCTGGTTCTCGCGCCCGCCGTGCTCGGAACTGCCGCGGCCTTCTCGAACTGCACCGGGCCCCCCTCCAGCCTCTCGGTCAGCGGCAACGTACCGCCGGCCAGGTCCGATCCGGCCAGCCCGGTAAAGATCAGGGAGGCCTACGGGACCTTCCCTCTCGCCTTCGAAACCAACCAGGGTCAAACAGATCGCCGCGTGAAGTTTCTCGCCCGCAGCCGTGGCTTCCGCCTGTTCTTGCCCGCCCCCGAAGCCGTGCTGGTCATCCGCCGACCGGAGCCCGCGGCCCAGCCGCCCTTGGCCACACAGGGGGCACCCGATCCCTCACCGGCAGCCGGGGCCCTCCTGCGGATGCAGTTCGTGGGAGTCAGCCCCGCCGTTCGCATCGTGGGGACGGACCGCTTGCCCGGGCAAGTGAATTATTTCGTGGGCAAGGATCCCACGCGCTGGCACACCGCGATTCCAACCTTTGCCAAGGTCCGGTACCAGGCCCTCTATCGAGGGATCGACCTGGTGTACGACGGCACCCAGGGGCACCTCGAATACGATTTCATCGTCGCGCCCGGAGCTGACCCGTCCGACATTCGGCTCAAGTTCACGGGGGTCGAGGCAATGAACCTGGATGAAGCCGGGAACTTGCGCTTGCAGATCGGGGACGCTGCGGTGCACTCCCTCCGCCCGCAGGTCTATCAAGAACGCAAGGGAGTGCGGCAGGAGGTCGCCGGCCACTACCGGCTGCTGGGCGAGAACCAAGTGGGGTTCAGCCTGGGCGCCTACGACCGCAGCCTGCCACTCGTCATCGACCCCATGCTGGTGTATTCGACCTTTCTGGGCGGCGCTGAAGCCGAGCACGCGTTTGGGATTGCCGTCGATTCGGCCGGCGACGCCTACGTGACCGGGGCGACCGAGTCCGCCGACTTTCCGGCGACGCCCCCGCTAACCGCCCTCCACGCCCGAGAGGCGTTCGTGACGAAGCTGAACGCGGCGGGGACCGCCGTCATCTACTCCACCGTCTTCGGTGGGGACAGCTTCGACGAAGGGCATGGGATCGCCGTGGATGCCGCAGGCAATGCCTATGTTGTGGTTCACACCGCCTCCCACGACTACCCGATCACCCCGGGGGCCTTCCAGCGTTGCCATTCAGGGCCGTCCTGCGACGTGTCCCCAGGGGCCTTCGATCTGGCCGTCACCAAGCTGAATCCTGAGGGGAACGCGCTGGTCTATTCCACGTTTCTGGGCCCCTCTGACGACATCTTCGGCCGCCCCGGCATCCCCATCGATGGAGAGGGGAACGCGTATGTGACCGGGGGCACCACGTCCCCCGATTTCCCGACCGCGCATGCGCTGCAGCCGGCCTTTGGAGGCGGCCGGTGTGACCGAAACTCCGGCGGCGCAAGCCCCGGACTTCAGTCCTGGGGATAAGCCGCCTGTGCTATAGGATTAGCATTGCTCTGCGTAGTATAATTCTCTTATGAGACGGAAGTTCACATCCAACCACAACATCGTGTACTCGTGCCAGTACCACGTTGTCTGGTGTCCGAAGTACCGGGCGGCCGGTACTCGTCCAGGGAGTGGATGATCGGCTGAAGACAATCATTCGAGAAGTGGCCCCTGAGCGGCAGGCGGACGTGCTCGAAATGGAGGTGATGCCCGCCCATGTGCATCTGCTGGTCTCGGTTGATCCGCAGTTCGGCATTCATCGCTTGGTTCGGCTCCTACGCCAGGAATTCCCGTGGCTCCGCAGTCAGCTGCCCACCCTGGGGACGAACAGCTACTTCGTCGCAACGGTAGGAGGCGCGCCTCTTGCTCTCATTAAGCGGTACATCTCAGCACACCAAAAGCGGGTATGAGGTGCGGCGGCTGCATCTGGAGCCTACGCCGCACTTGGACGCTTTGGCGCGGGCAGCGGGAGAACTGTACTCCCGGACGGTAGTGAGCTTCTGGCGCACGGTGCGCAAACAGGGGATCTGGCTGAAGCCATCCGCCATGATGCGGTGGCGCACATCCGACCGGCTCCATGCCCACAGCGCCGACGCCGTGGTGCAGAGCTTCTACGCGGCGCTCCAGTCTTGGCGCAAGCGCCGAAAGACCGACCCGCACGCCAAGCCGCCGCATCGTCGGCGGCGGTATTACCGGGTGCCGTGGAAGGCGTCAGCGATCCGCG
>CAZTUO010000058.1:0-13288 GCA_964616355.1 uncultured Nitrospira sp. | reverse complement strand
GGCGGCCGCCACCGCGTCCCGCGGGACCGCGACGACGGCCAGGTCCACCGGCTCGGGCAGCGCCCGCGCCGAGGGATAGGCGCGCAGGCCGTCGATCTCGGTGGCCTTCGGGTTCACCGGGTAGATCGGGCCCTGGAACGGCTCCGCGAGGAGCGCGCGGAGCAGCCGGCCGCCGAGGCTCCGGGGCTCGCGTGAGGCCCCGATCACCGCCACGGCCCGCGGCTTGAAGAAGGGCCGGAGCGAGGCGGTGGTGGCCACCCGCTCTCGCGTCTCCGAGCGGCCCACGCTCTCGGCGCTGGGGACGGCGGACAGCTCTACTTCCATCTCGCCGCCCTCGATCGTCTCGCGAATCTCGAACCCGGATTGGCGAAAGACCTCGCGCATGGCCAGGTTCTCCGCGTGCGTGATCGCCCAGAGGTGCTGGAATCCATGGCGGGCGGCGAGCACCGCGAGGCGCTCCAGCAGCAGCGTCCCGAGCCCCTTCCCGTGGAAAGCGTCGTCCACGGCCAGCGCGACCTCGGCCGCCGTCTCGCTCCGGGCCAGATACGAACCGGCGGCGATGACGGCCGGCTCGCCGTCGAGGACGCGCGTGACGAGCAGGGTGAGGCTTGCCCGGGGGTCGTCGTTCCGGCAGAGCGCCGCGAGCAGCTCGGCGGGGGGCCGAGACTCGGAAAAAAACCGCTGCGAGCGCGAGCGGGGCGAGAGGCGGTCCACGAAGGCCTGGAGCGCCGGCAGGTCCTCCGGGTGCGCCGGCCGGATCAGCGCGGTCGTCCCGTCGCGCAGCACCAGGTGCCCGCGCTCCGCCTCGGCTGGCGAGAGCAGCGGAATGTAGAACGGCTTCACGGTCGGCGCGGTCACAGGGCGTTTCTCCGAGCGTGCGGGACGAGTGACGCGGGACAGGTTGAGGAGTCACGCGTCCCGCATCCTCCGTCAGGTCTGCACGGTTTCTCCCAGCTCCGGCATGTCGGGTTTGAGGCCGTACCGCCGGTCCAGCGCCTGGGCGAGGACCGCCATCTTCTCCGGCTCGCCGTGGACCAGGAACGTCCGGGGCTTCGGGTCGCGGAACCTGCCGACCCAGTCCAGGAGGCCGCTCTGGTCGGCGTGGGCCGAGAGCCCGTTGATCGTATGGATGCGCGCCCGCACCGCGGTCGAGCGGCCCAGCAGCGGGACGGTGGGCGCCCCATCCACCAGGCGGCGGCCCAGCGTGCCTGCGGCCTGGAAGCCCGTGAACACCACGCAGGATCGCGGGTCCGGCAGGTGCCGAGCGAGGTGCTCCTGGATGCGCCCGCCTTCGCACATCCCGCTGCCGGCCAGGATAATCGCGCCGCGCTGGCGCGCCAGCGCCCGCGAGGCCGCCGCGGATTCGGTCAGCGTGACCTGCGGGGCCCGGGGATTCTTCGGCGGCTGCTGGAGGAGCCGGCGCGCCTCCTCATCGAAGGCCTCCAGGTGGCGGCTGTACACCTCGGCGGCCCGGATGGCCATGGGGCTGTCGAGGAAGACGCGCGGGCGATCGAGAAGACCCTCGAGCGTGAGCTGGTTGATCATGTACAGCACGTCCTGGCTGCGGCCGATCGCGTAAACCGGCATCAGGACCGTCCCGCCGGCCGCGAGGGTCTCGCCGATCACGCGGCCCAGCTCCGCCCGGGTCTCCGCACGGGTCTTGTGGTCGCGGTCGCCATAGGTGGATTCCAAGAGCAGCACGTCGGCCTCCTCGATCGGCGTCGGGTCGCGGACGATCGGCTTGTTGCGGTGCCCCAGGTCGCCGGAAAAGACCAGCTTGCGGTCACCCATCCACAGCTCGACGATCGCGGAACCGAGGATGTGCCCCGCGTCGGCGAAGCGGAGGCGGCAGGAGCGGGAGAGCGCGACCGTCCGCCCGTAGGGATGGCCCTCGCAGCGCAAGAGGGTCCGGTCCACATCGTCCCGCGTGTAGAGGGCGGGCCCCTTCCCGTCACGCGCCCGTCGCCGGTGGCCCGTCGCCGGCGGTTGCTGGAGCCGGATGAAGTCCTCCCAGAGGACCGGGAGCAGCTCCTTCGTGATGGTCGTCGTGAGGAGGCGGCCCCGGAACCCCTCCGCGACGAGCTGCGGCGCGAGCCCCGTGTGGTCTAGGTGCGCGTGAGTCAGGACCACGGCGTCCAGCGTCGCCGGGTCGAAGGGGAAAGGCGCCTGGTTGCGCGCGACCAGCTCGTCCAGCCCCTGGACGAGCCCGCAGTCCACCAGCATCCGATCCGCGCCTCCCTCCACGAGAAAACAGGAGCCGGTCACCATCCGCGCGGCGCCGAGAAACCGGATCGTCGTGGGCATCAGCCTATGATGAGCCAGTTGCCTCGAGCTCGCAACCGCCGGGCCAGGCTATCGGCGTGGCCGGCGCGCTTGCTCCTTCTCCCGCTCGATCAGCCACTGCTCCCGCTCGGCGTCCTTGGGCTCGTAGTAGGCGGGATTGTAGCTGTACAGGGCGCGCCAGAACGGCATGGCCGTCAGCAAGGCCAGCGCGCCGAGCAACGACAGCACCAGCACGAGCACGATCCACTTCAGGTTTTCGTTGTACCAATCGCTGACCCGCTCGGCCCAGGTGCGGTGCCGGCGGACCGGCGGCGTGGTGACCTGGGCCCGCACGACGGTCCGGACCGGTTCGGCGAATCGGGCTGAGCCTTCGTCCGGGGGAGCCGTTGGAGCGGCAGTCTCGGCCGCTGCCGCCACGCCTTCCGGCAGAGGTGGCCGCTGCGCGCCCTTGCCAGAGCGCAACTGTGTGCGCAGCACCTCGGTCAGGACCGGCATCCCGTCGAGCCCCAGGAGCAGCAGGTCGTCCAGGGTCAGGATCGAGACGAGCCGGCCCTGCTCGTCCACGATCGGCAGTCGGCGGATGCCGTGTCGGGTCATGAGGGCGACGGCTGACCCGAGGTCCTGGTCCTGGGTGATCGTGATCAGCGGCCAGGACATGATCTTGTCAACGGGCGTGAGCCCCGGGCTCCTGCGGGCTGCGACCGCGCGGACGGCGATGTCCCGGTCCGTCAGGATGCCGATGGGGCGCATGTCCTTGACGACGACCAGGGCACCCACGTTCCGCTCGGCCATCATGGCCGCAGCCTCTGCGACGGTGGTCTCCGGGTTGACCGTGTAAACCGTGGAGGTGAGTGACTGGTCGGGAGTCGGATGCATGGGGCGCGGTGACTTACCGGAGCGCCTCCAGCTCGGCGCAATGGGTGGCCAGGGTGTGCCGGAGCGCCTCGCGCAGATCCTGTCCCTTGAGCCCCCGATTCGACAGCTTGCGCAGGCGCGCCGCCAGGTCGGCATCCCCCAGGGCGCCTTCCGCCCACGCGGCGAAGTCCTGGCGGGCGTCGTGGTACTCCAGGGACTCGATGGGGAGGAGCGGGATCAGGTGCAGGAACTCCGACAGGCTCGCCGCCTCCTTGCCGACGCCGCCCCGCTCATCGCGGAACCAGAAGCGCTTCCCCGGCGGCAGCGGCACGTCCAGATACTTGTACAGATGCCGGATGTGCGGCACGCGCCGGATGGCGGAGCGCAGCCGGACGAGCGGGCCGCCGGACAGCCAGGCGTAGCCGGTGGGGATCGCCCCGAGGTTCACCTCGTGGGCGGCGCCGCTCCGGCAGTGTTTCCTGAGACTCGCCGCCGCCTCGGGCTCCGTCAGGCGCGTCAGCACGCAGTGGTGGAGGCCGCGGAGCACGTCGGGGGCGAGCCGGTCCGGCCGGTAGGAGACGACGGTCCAGCCGCCCTCGGGGAGCATCGGGATCACGGTCTCCGCGACGCTCCCGCCCGGGAGCGGCAGGAACTGTTGCGCCTCCTCGATCACGATCCAGTGCGGCCGGAACTTGCGTTCCCGCAGCGGTCGGATCGCCCGGATCAGGTCCGCCACGTAGGCCCCGCGCAGCGCCAGCGGATAACCGCTGAGATCCACCACGGCCGACACGCCGCCGGTGTCCAGGAGCACCGCCACCGCCGCCGGGGCGGGCATGCGGTCCGGCTCGCCGCCCAGCGCCACGAAGCGCGGCAAGGCTCGCAGGCCGCGAAAGTCACCCTCCGGATCAATCAGCAGGACCTGATAGTGCTCGTGATGCAGGCCCTCGGCCAGGAGCCCCACCATCCAGGACTTGCCGGTGCCGGAGTCGCCGAACACGCCGAGGTTGCGGCCGGCCAACCGCGAGGCTGGAAGGCCGGCCTCCGCGCCCGCTTCCGTGCGGCCCAGGGGGATCAGGCGTTCGCGCCGGAGCGGCCGATCCAGAAATTGGCCGGCCAGGGGGTACTGGGTCAAGATCTCCAGCACGCCGGCTGGGCCCGGTTGCGCCGCCACGACGTCGGCCAGCTCGATGACGGCGGGGACCGCGTCGCCGACGGCCACCGCGATCTCGGCCAGCCGCAGCATGGACAGATCGTTCTCGGCGTCGCCGAACGCGGCGAGATTTCTGGCCGAAAATCCGCAGAGCGTCAGCAGCCGCTCGAGCCCCGCTCCCTTCGCCGCGCCCGGCGGGGTGAGCATCACCGCCCCCTTGTTGTACTCGACAGTGGCGCCGCCGCCCATCCGTCCGAGCACCTCCCAGACGGCCTTGTCGTGGGGCGTCCAGGTCGCCGCGATGGCGAGGCCCCGCTCGAAGGGGACGCCGGCTTCCTCCAGCCCCTTCAGGACCCCCGCGTCAAGCTGGCCGAAGGGGAGATACAGTTCTCCGCTCGCCCCGTGGGCCAGCACCGCGCCGTTCTCCCAGACCACGCCGGCGAACAGGTTCCCCAGCCGGCCCAAGGACACGGTTTCGAAGCGGCGGCCCGTGACGAGGAAGAGCGCGTGGCCGGACGCGCGGCACTGCTCCAAGGCCCGCTCGAGTTCCGGCGGCACCCGCCCGTCCTCGGCGAGGGTGCCGTCGAAATCGAAGGCCATCACGCGCCGATACATAGCATCACCGGGACGCGGGACGCCGGGGGGCGTCACGCGTCACGTATTACCGTCGTTCAGGCTGCCATCAGCACGCGGTGGGCGCTGATCGCCCGGAGCGTGTTCATCACGTCGTCGAACGACAGCGCCGAGGGCCCGCCCTTCTTGCCCGGCTGGGCCGCCAGAATCAGGTCATTGAGGGCCAGGACGCCGAGCAGCGTCCCGTCCTCGTCCACGACCGGCAGGCGCCGCACCCGGTTCGCCGCCATGACCTTGAGGGCCTCGTGCACGTCGTCCTCAGGCGAGCAGGCGTACAGCTTGCCCGAGATAGTTTCCCAGACCGAGACGTCGCGGGCCGCCCGCCCTTTGGTCGCCACTGCGATGCAGATGTCCCGGTCGGTGATCGCGCCGATCACCTTGCCCGCATGATCTATAACCGGGAGAAACCCGCAGTCACTGTCCCACATTTGCCCTGCGGCCGCGGCCAGGTTGGTGTCGGCCGTACAGGACTGCACCGGACTGGTCATGATGTCCCTGACCTTCATCGTTGGCCCTCCCTGCAGACTCTTCCCGCATCACCGATCACCGTTTCTCAGCCGACCTTGACCTCGATGCTCTTGGGCTTCGCCTTCTCGGACTTGGGCAGATGGACCTTGAGCACGCCGTCCTTGAACTCCGCGGACACTTTGCTGCCGTCCGCATCGTCGGGCAGCGTAAAGCTCCGCATGAAGCTCCCGTAGGCGCGCTCGACCCGATGATACTTCTTGCCCTTCTCCTCCTTTTCGTACTGCCGCTCGCCCGAGATGCTGAGGACGTCGTCCTGGACCGAGACCTTGATGTCTTCCTTCTTCACTTCCGGCAACTCAGCCTTGATCAGGTACTCCTTGTCGTCCTCGACGATGTCCACGAGCGGCGCCCACTCCGCCACTGTCAGCGACTCCTCCCGGTCGCCGTCCTTGCGGAGCGGGGCCCGGCCGAACAGAGTCGCAATCCGCTTCTCCATCTCCTCCAACTCCTTAAAGGGATCCCATCGGACTAATGCGTTCATGGCGTTTCCTCCTTGTGTGTGGGGGGGACTGTCGGGTTCGATCGCTTCGGCCGCGGCGATACGGTGCCTGGGGGCCCTCGTCCATCGCGATCGATCCTTGCTTGCCTTCGGCTTGGAATGGGTTAGGCCGTCTCATGCGCTCTTGGTCGCGCGCGGCCGGCCGCAACCGGACCGGCGGCGTCCGGAATCTGTAGGGCATAGACGCCGGCGCCGCGGCGGGTCAGGATCAGCCGGCCGGCCCGGCTCAGGTGATCCACCTGAAAGAAGACCTGATTCCACGTGAGCTCCGGGCAGGCCAGCACCAGCTCCTCGATCAGACACCCGGGATTCTGCGACACCACCTCGATAATCCGGTCCGCGACGGCCGATTGCCTTTGCATGGCGCTCCTCCATTCCAGGAAGGGACACCGCTGGCGTCTGCACAGACGATGCCAGGCGACTCATGCGGACTCTGGTCCGGAAGCGATTGAATTGCGGCGCCATTGGCCTCGGGGGGCGGTTCGCGCCGGCGGCTTGTCGTCGGATGTGTGGAGTTTCAGGTCAAGGTCGCCTGGGACGGCTGTCGCCAAATGCCCCAGATGCCCGCGGCCGGCTCGCGCCTTTCGCCACGGAGGCCGGCTCACTTGAATCGCCGACCACGGGGAATTATCTACTGATCGAAAGGAGGTGAGGGAGGCCTCCGTGAGGATTGCCGCCTAGCGAGTGAGGGCCCGCCCTTGTGCCGCCAGCGTGCCGAGGGCATAGGCCCTGGTCGGCGCGGGATTGTGGTCCAGGAGACGCGCTCTCCCCTCGGTGCCAGAAGAGGCACAGCTCCTCTGGGGGAGCGAGTGCAGCGGAGGCGCGAGGCAACCGGCCAGTCGGGGATCTGTCGGGTTGCCGGAACCGATCTCGCTGAAGCCGCCGGCCCGGTGCCCACACAAGGGCGGGTGGTTCGAGCCGGACCCCGCGCGGGGCCGGCTTTTTGAGAGCGTTATGCCTGCCGCTCCGCCTCGGCCAGCAGCTCGTACGCGAGCAGGCGCGCCTCCTGCAGCGACAGGCCTACGACGGTGTTGCCCTGCGGCGTCTCGCCGTGCACGGTCAGGATAATCCCCTTCGCGTCGAACATGGGCGCTAGCGAAATGGGCTGCACGCTGCGGCTGATCACGGTCTTCATCGGTTCTGGTCTCCCTCCTCTTCTTTGCGTCCCTCGGCCGGTCTCTGCGGCGGGATCTCGACTCGGGCCAGGTAGGTGAGGCAGCCGTCGAGGCTGGCGAGCTTCGGATAATCCGCCTCCGCTATCTCGACTCCGAGTGCCTCGTGCAAGGCGATCACGAAGTTCAGGAAGTCCATCGAGTCCAGGTCGAGCTGGTCGCGGAAGCTCGCCGCGGGATCGAGCGAGGCGAGGTCCGCCTCGGGTGCGATCCCGCCAAGGATGCGCAGCACGGTCTCCCTGATCGTGTCCGCGGCCGGCTGCCCTGTCATAGCCGTTCGGGCTCCTGGAGCAGGCGGGCGAGGGTGGCCAGGAAGACGCCGCCGCGATGCCCGTCGCTCGCCCGGTGATCGGCGGAGAGGGTCGCCGTGACGACCGGCCGCGACGCGATTCCGGCGTCGGTGACCCAGGGACGCTCCACCACCTTGCCGAGCCCCACGAGCGCGACTTGGGGCGGATAGATGACGCCGAACACGGTCTCCACGCCCATGTCTCCTAGGTTGGTGAGGGTGATCGTGGGGTCGGCCAGCTCGGAGCTTCGCAGCGAGCCGGCGCGCGCGCCACGAGATCGCGCAGGTTGCGCATCAGCTCGTCGAGGGTCTGGCGATCGGCGTCGTGGAGCGCCGGCGCGACGAGGCCCCCTTGCCGGAGCGAGATCGCCACGCCGACGTGGATCGCCTCGCTGCGGATCGCCCGGCCATCCCGCCAGAAGCCGTTCAGCTCCGGCACCTCGCGGAGCGCGAGCGCCACGGCCTTGATGAAGGGGACGGCCGGGAGCAACCGGTCCGAGACCGCCCGCCTGCGGTTCTCTTCGGCGAGCCACGCCGTCAGGCGGCTCAGCTCGATCGTCGTGCTCAGGTAGTAGTGCGGGATCTCGCGCTTGGACCGGGCCATCGCGGCCGCGATGGCCTGGCGCATGCGAAGCGCCCTGTCGCCGGCGTCGCCGCCTCCTTCCCGCCGGGCCTCGGGCGGCGCCCCTCGCCCCTGCGCGGCGGCGCACCGAACATCTTCCAGCGTGATCGCGCCGTCCGGCCCCGTGCCCAGCACCGAGGCAGGATCCACCCCTCGTTCCAAGGCGAGCTTGCGGGCCGCGGGCGACATGCGTGGCCGCGGAGTCGAGGGAGGGGGCGCCCCTGTGCCCTGGGGCTGCCCTTTCTCCCTGATGATCGCCAACACGGTGCCGACCGGGACCTTCTCGCCGGGCTGGACGAGGAGCCGCTCGATGACGCCGGTTGTAAAGACCTCGACCTCGATCGCCGCCTTGTCGGTCTCCACCTCCGCGATGATCTCGCCCCTGGTCACACGGTCGCCGGGCCGCTTCTTCCAGGCGATCAGCGTACCGGCCTCCATGTCGGCGCCGAGGGAGGGCATCACGAACTCAGCCATGACAGCCCTCGAGCGAGACTGCGTTCCGCATCACTGTCCCACCAGCGCGCGGATGGCTTGAACGATCGTCGAGACCTGCGGCAGCGCCCCAGAAACAGTGTGATGGGATCCCGCTCCTTCCACCGCTCGACCTCCTCCTTTGTCCGGTACAGCTCGGCGTCGTACATGGAGTGCGCGCGGAAGCGGTAGGTGCGGTATTCCACGAGGACCGGGCCGCCGCCCGCGCGGACCGTCTTTGCCGCGCGGCGGGTCGCCTCTTCGCAGGCCACGACGTCCATGCCGTCCACCGCCGCGGCGGGGATCGCGTAGGCATTCGCCTTGCGCGCGATGTCGGTCTGGGATTGGTGGCGCGCCAGCGCCGTGCCCATCGCATAGAGGTTGTTCTCGCAGAAGAACAGGACGGGCAGCTTCCAGAGGGCGGCCAGGTTCAAGGATTCGTGAAACTCGCCTTTCGCCACTGCCCCGTCGCCGAAAAAGCAGGCGGTGAGGTGCGGGCGGCCCTGCAGGTTGTCGGCCAGCGCCAGCCCGACCGCGACCGGCAGGCCGCCGCCGACGATCGACAGGCCGCCGTAGAACCGGCGGGCCGCGTCGAAGAAATGCATGGAGCCGCCCCGTCCCCGGGCGCACCCGGTCGCCTTGCCATACAGCTCGGCCATGAGCGCGGTCATCGGCGTGCCGCGGACGAGCGCGGGCCCGTGCTCCCGGTAGGTCGCGACGAGGCCGTCCTCCGGCGTGAGCGCCTGCAGCGCCCCGACCGCCACCGCCTCTTCGCCGATGTAGAGGTGCAGGAAGCCCCGGATCTTCCCGAGGCTGTACAGCTCCGCCGCTTTCTCCTCGAAGCGGCGGATGCGGAGCATCTGATGCAGCAGCTCCAGCGCATGTTCCCTGGAAACCCTCCGGCAGTCCCAGTTCCCGGGCCTTCAGCAGCCGGCGCATGATCTTCCCGCTGCGCGTCTTCGGCAGGGTGGGGAGAAACGCGATCTCCTTGGGGGCCGCCACGGCGCCCAACCGCGCCCGCGCGAAGCCGAGCAGCTCGCGCCGGAGCGGCTCGGACGGCTCGTAGCCGTTCTTGAGCGACACGAACGCCTTGACTAGCTCCATCGCGACCGGATCAGGCTTGCCGATCACGCCAGCCTCCGCCACGGCCGGATGCTCCAGCAGGAGACTCTCCACCTCGAAGGGGCCGATCAGGTGCCCTGAGGTCTTGATCACGTCGTCCGCCCGGCCCACGAACCAGAAGTAGCCGTCCTTGTCCCGCCTGGCCAGGTCGCCGGTCAGGTAGAACCCGCCCGCGAAGCACTTCTTGTACCGCTCGGGCTCGTTCCAATAGGCGCGGAACATGGAGGGCCAGCCCGGGCGCAGGGCCAGCTCGCCCTGGACGTCGGGCTCGTCCACGACCTCGACCTGGCCGTCCTCCGTGCGCCGCACGATGGCCGCCTCGATGCCGGGCAGCGGGCGCCCCATTGAACCGGGGCGGATGTCCATCGCGGCGTAGTTGGCGATCATGATGCCCCCCGTCTCGGTCTGCCACCAGTTGTCGTGGAAGGGCAGCCTGAGGACCCGCTGGCCCCACAGGACGGCCTCGGGATTGAGCGGCTCGCCCACGCTCGCGAGGAAGCGGAGCGCGCGCAGATCGAACTTGCGGGGCAGGTCGGGGCCGGCCTTCATGAGCATCCGGATCGCGGTAGGGGCGGTGTACCAGACCGTGATCCGGTGGTCCTGCAGGATCCGGTACCAGCGTTCCGCGTCGAAGTCCGCCTCGTCCACGAGGCTGGTGACGCCGTTGGTGAGGGGGGCGATGATCCCGTAGGAGGTGCCGGTCACCCAGCCGGGGTCGGCTGTGCACCAGAAGACGTCGTCTCGGTGCAGGTCCAGCGCCAGCTTGCCGGTGATGTGGTGCGCGACGACCGCGGCGTGGACGTGGAGCGCGCCCTTGGGCGTGCCGGTCGTCCCGCTCGTGAAATGCAGGAGGGCCGCATCCTCGGGATCGGTCGGCTCGATGTCGTAGCGATCGCCCGCCGTGGCCATGAGCTGGTAGTAGTCGAGCGTGCCGGGCACTGAGGTGAAGTGCGGGCCGTCCCCGACGAGCAGGACGTGCTCGAGGCGCAGGAGCTGGTCCCGGATCGGCTCCACTTTCTTGCGGTACAACGACTCGGTGGTGACGAGGACCGTCGCCTCGCCGATAGCCAGGCGCGCGCGGACAGGCTCGGGCCCGAAGGCCGAGAAGAGCGGCGAGAACACGCAGCGATGCTTCAAGGCGCCCAGCGCCGCGATGTACAGCTCGGGGATGCGCCCGGCGAGGACGAAGACACGCTCGCCCGCCCGCACCCCAAGCCCTCGCCGGACGTTGGCGAACCGATTGGTCTCGACGCTCAGCCAGCCGTAGGTGTGGTCCCGGACCGCCCCCTTCTTGCCGAGCCAGCGGAGGGCGACGCGATCCCGGAGCGGCCCGGTGGCGTGGCGGTCCACAGCCTCGTGCGCAATATTGAGGCCTCGCCCGCCCGGCAGCCCGTCCAGCTCCCGCCGGGCCTTCTCCCAGGTGAAGCTGGTGCGCAACGCCTCATAGTCGTAGAGGTGGGGAATCACCGCCCAATCCCGTCGCGATTTGACGATCCGCTCCCAGGCCATGGGCCCCTCCAGACGCGGGGCCGGTGCAAGGATGGGGCCTGTCGGTTCGAGGGAGAAAGGCCGTGGAAATCCCGAAGCTTAGCGCAAGAGGGGGAGCGACGCGAGCAGGGGCAGGGAAGGGGCTGTAGCATTTATCCTCAATGCGGGGCGGGCCGCGCGGGAAATTCGGGACAGGGCGGCGGGTGGGTTCCCTCTACGTCCACTTCGCCGCGTCTAGCAGCTTCATGAAGTTGCGCTTGGGCTTGTGAGCGACGCGCAAGACCGCCACAAAGCTGGAGAAGTCCTCACGCCGTCCGAGGCGGGCCATCAGCCTCTGGATCTTGTAGAGCAGACCAATGGCCTCGCGATATGCCTCGTTGTTCTTCCGCGCAAGCGTTGGCTCGACTTGATTCCGATAGACGAACAGGGCATCCTCCGGGTGAACCTGTTCACGCGTCGCAGCCAGCTCAAGCCAGAGGGCGGTCGAGCACCCGCCCTGCCGGGCTTCGCGCCACGCAGCGTCCACATCCTTTTCCCAGAGAAACACCCGGACCAGCTCCGAGTGGTCTCCTTCCCCTGGCCACATCCACCGCGATCGGCTCGCCTGCCGCTTGGCCTTCGCAATCTCCTCCCGGAAGACGCCCAGAGCCTTGTCTCGCCATGAGGTCCACTGACCGACCTTGTCCGCGTGCGCTTTCAGCGCCTGGTACCCGGCCAGACAGGGAGGATCCGTGAAGTTCAGCCAGACGAGGGTCATCGCGTCATCGGGTCGGGACCGCTTATGATATTCGCGAGCCAGAAACTCCCGCAATCTGGGATCGGTCCGCTCCGGAAAGGCCCTGAATCCTTTTTCCGCCCATTCCAGAGCCAAATTACGCTTGCGCGCTTTGCGATAGGTCTCGGCAATGTCCAGAAAGGCGTAGGCAGTCGAGAGATCGCGCTTCTTGACGGCCACCAGCGCCTCGACATCACCAGACTGCCTGGCGAGTGTCTCCATGATGTGGGTGAGCCGGAACCGTCGGCTCTCGCAACTGTCACCCTGGCGGCTGCCCGGCTTGAGGCTTGGGACCCGCGTCCACAACGCTCCAGCCAGTTTGCGGTAGACGGCCAACCCCTTTTCACCTAGCACCTTGGCATAGGTCCCCGCCGCGCCGTAGAACGTGTCCCACTCGGTCCGCAGCTCCCATTCAAACAGCCGTTCAGCCAGGGCCTCAGGATCGGGTCTGGCTTTCCTGCAGGCAGCCAGGTGCAACACCTGGAGTCTCTCCAGAATTTCCCCCATGTGGCCGTCCGCGTCATCAACCGACCCTATGGCATCCTCGACCGCTCTCAGGGCATACTCGGCCAGCTCGATCACTTCTGCGGCGTAACCCTCCTTGAGAAGATCCTCGATTGTCTTGATCACCTCCTCGATCCCTTCCGCGTAGGCATGGGCTGCGTGGTAATCTACGTAGCCGCTCGCGCTCACCGCCCCATCAATGGCCCGGCGAAAAGGAGCCAGGTTGAGGCCTTTGGCGCGTCGCCTGGCGGATTTCATCAAAAGGCGGTCTCGGAGTCGCCCATCATGATGCGCCTGCTCGATCAAGAGGTTGACCAGCGCCTCCTTGTCCAGGCCGGACAAATCCTTGCGAACATCGTCCATGGTCGCGGTGGGCCGATCGGATGGGCTTGGAATCCCCGGTGCGGGTCGTTGCGCAGCCTGATAGGCCAGGGCCACTGCGACGCTGTGCTTACAGAACAGGCCATCGTCACCGACCGGACAGGTGCAGGAAAAGCTCAGGTGCTCGTCTTCCATTCCCAGCGTGATCTGATAGTCTCGAGTCCCGCGCACCGTGGCCGTCACTGTTTCCTGCTGTTCTGATAACGAACGGACCCTCCCTTGCGCGAAATACTTCATGCCACGTTCAAAGGAGCGTCCTCCTGCAAGCCGGCGCAGGGTCCGTTGATCCGGAATGCTGATCATGCCTGATCTTCTGATCTGATATCGAGCGCCCCGATTTTCTCTCCGAAGAAACCGAGCATCATCCTGCCCTCTCATTGCTCCACCGGTCCGCTGGACGGTTCCTGGACAGGGATTGCCAGTTCCAAGGAGTGAAGTACATGAGTCCACACTGGATCGAGCTATACTGCTCCCCTGAGAGAGTGGACACGTTCGAGAGTGAGTGGGGAGGATGAT
>CAZTUO010000057.1:0-13290 GCA_964616355.1 uncultured Nitrospira sp. | reverse complement strand
CGCCCGCCGGCGAGGACCCGGCGGCGGCTCCGTGACGCAGCGCGAGGTTCGCGAGGATCTCTGCCGTGCAGCAGATGATGGGCGCATCCGGGTTCACGCTCGAGTCGCCCGTGACCGATCTGCTTCCGGACGGGGTGGTGCTCACGACGGGAGAGAAGATTCGGGCCGCTACGCTCATCTGGACCGCCGGGGTCCGGGCCAACCCGCTGATCGAAGCGCTGGCGGACGAGGACTGGGCCGTGCGGGAACAGGCCGCGACCGCCCTGGGCAAGCTCAAGGATCCCCGCGGCGTGGAACCCTTGATTCAGGCCCTGAAGGACCGGGATGGTGCGGTGCGCTCGGCCGCCGTGTGGGCGCTGGAGCGGATCGGCGACTCCCGGGCGGTGCCCGGGCTGATCGAGGCGCTGAACGACAGCACGCTGCGGGAGGACGCGGCGCGCGTGCTCAAGAAGATCGGGGACGTGCGCGCGGTCGAGGCGCTGATCGAGGGACTGCTCGGCAACAACTGGATGGTGCGCCGGCACGCGGCGGAGGCGCTGGGCAAGATCGGCGACCCGCGCGGGTTCGACGCGCTGGTCGGCGCCCTGCAGGACGAGGACTGGCTCGTGCGGCGGAACGCGGCGGAGTCGCTCGCGCGGCTCGGCGACAAGCGGGCCGTCGCGGCGCTCGTCCCCCTGCTCGAGGACGAGAACGAGATGGTCCAGGAGACGGCCGAAGGCGCGCTGGCGAGCCTGGGCTGGAAGCGCAACCCGACATCGTAGGTGTCACTTCTCCTTTTCTTTACCGAAAACGGCCGTAAAGCCCCGGGCTTTAGCCCTGGGGATAGAAGGCCCTCCTTGGAGGAGGTTCCTAGGTCCAGGCTACTATCTGCATGGAATACAAATCCGGTCGAAACATCGTCTATTCCGGCAAGTACCATGTGGTCTGGTGCCCGAAATACCGGAGGCCCGTCTTGGAGCCAGGCATGGCCGAGAGGCTCAAGAAGATTCTCGTCGATGTCTCCAAAGAAACCTCTTCCGAAATTCTTGAAGTCGAGGTCATGCCGGATCATGTCCATCTTCTTGTCGAAGTGCATCCTCAGTTCGGAATCCACAGGTTCGTTAAGGCGGCTAAGGGGAGAGCGTCCGACATCCTCCGAACTGAGTTCCCATCGCTTTGGAGTCGTCTCCCGGCGCTTTGGACCAACTCGTACTTCGTCAGTACCGTAGGTGGTGCTCCGTTGTCCGTTGTGAAGCAGGATATCGAGAACCAGAAGAACGTCTAGGTGATGTACGCGGTCAGAAAACTCAAGATCGGAATCTCTGAAGACCTGGATCGTCTCTCTCGGGAGGCTGGCCGAATCTACACAATGGCCAAGGTCCGGTTCTGGAGGATCGTTCGCAAGAAGAACATCTGGCTCTCTGAAGCGGCGCTTCAGAAAGTCCTGTCCAACGGACAACCCACGGTTCTCCACTCTCAATCGGCCCAGAAGGCGATTCAGTGCTTCTACGCGGCTCTTCGGACCTGGCGGAGGGCTCGAACGGTCAATCCTGATCTGCGCCCTCCGAAGAAAACCAAACGGTTCTACAAGGTCATCTGGAAGGACCAGGCGATCAAAATCAAGGACGGGAACCTGGTTCTTCCGAACGCTCGGGCGACCGCGCCTCTCATTGTCAAGAACTGGGCGCACCCGTTGCCTGTCCAGGTCGAGATCGGATGGGACGGGAGGCAGGACGAGCTTCGGGCGTCCTACAAGATGGAGACCGGGTCGAACATGGATGGTGAAGTCGCCTCGGCCGATCTCGGTGAGGTCCATCCAGCCGTCATGGGCACGGGGGATACACACATCATTCTGAACGGCCGTCTTCTGCGGTCCACACGGAGGTATCGCGAACGGCTCAAGAAGAAGCTCGCGGCGAAGATCGACCGAAAGAAGAAGGGGGGGAAACGACGAGAACGACTCATCCGATCCAGGCAACGCCAGCTCAGGAAGCTGGACAATCAGATCCGGGATATCGAGCATAAACTGACGACGGCAGGGATCAAGGCTCTGCATGATGCAGGAGTCCGGAAGCTCGTCATCGGGGACGTGCGGGATATCCGGGTCGGCTACGACTGCGGGAGAGTTCAAAACCAACGACTCCACCAAGCTCCGCTCGGCAGGATTCGGTCGTATTTGGAGTATAAGGGCGTTCGCCTCGGCTGGCAGAAGCCCGACTACCAGCACGAGGCGTACACCAGCCAGGACTGTCCGAAGTGCGGAGCGAGAAACAACCCCAACGGTCGTCGCTACGCCTGTTCTTCTTGTCGGCTCGAAGCCCATCGTGATGTCGTCGGTCAGGTGAACATTCTGGCCAAGTATCGTGGATATCGCTTGGTCCACGTCATTGGGGCGATGGCGTCCCCCATCGGGATTCGGTGGAAACCGCATCTCCGATGTCGCTCGAAGGCGATGGCGGCCCATGTCGTCTAGCCTATCGAGAATCCCCCGGCTTCAGCCGTGGGGAGTACGTCAATGAACGAGGACGTCGCATGGCGGACGAAGCTCCCATCAAACTGGTCCAGATTGCTCCGAAAGGCGGGGCCAAAAAAGACGGATTCAATCTGGTCACCGAAAAGGTCGTCGCGGTCAATCTCCAAGCCAAGCAGCTCGAGGTGGAGCTGCTGGCCTACGACGGGAAGACCGTGCTGCTGGAGGTCGCCGAGGAGGCCCTAGAGGACCTCCAGAAGGTCAAGCCGGGGGATGGGGCCACGATCCGGGTCGTCGAGGAGGGCGGCAAGCGGGTCGCCAAGCAACTGAAGATCCGGTCCAAGGACCCCAACGTTGCCAAGGCGGACGCGATGCTGTTGGATCTGAAGGATACCCACTGGCTCAACCGGAAGTACGCGGCCGAGCAGTTGGGCGAGCTCAAGGATCCGCGGGCGGTCGGGCCGCTGGTCGAGGCGCTGATGGACGAGGTGGGGGACGTGCGGCAGCGGGCCTACGACTCGCTGATCAAGCTCGGCGCCGTCTCCGTGCCGGCGCTGGTTCCGCTGCTCAATTCGGAGGAGGACGAGCTGCGGCAGGCGGCGACCGAGATCATCCGCAAGATCGGCAAGCCCGCCGTCGAGCCGCTGGCCGTCGCGCTCGGGGAGGCCGACGACCGCCTGAAGACGAAGATCCTCAAGGTGTTGGACCGGATGGGGTACAAGCCCAAGGCGTGACAGAGGACCCGTGACGGGGCACGCGCGCCCCGCGTCATGCGTCGCGGGACTTCGTCGGGCGCCCCACCGCCACGTACCGGAACCCCCGCGCCGCCATCGCCCCTGGCTCGTAGACGTTGCGCAGGTCCACAAAGATTGGCTGCCGGAGCGCCGCCCTAATCCGGTCCAGATCCAGGTTCCGGAACTGGTTCCACTCGGTCACGAGCACGAGCGCATCCGCGTCCTGGGCCGCGTCGTAGGCGTCTGTGCAGGGGATCAGGCCGGAGAGCGTTTTCGCGGCCTCCTCGAGCGCGGCGGGGTCGTAGGCCCGGAGGCGGGCCCCCTCCTTGAGCAGCCGCTCGGCGATGGTGAGCGCCGGCGCCTCCCGCAGGTCGTTCGTGTTCGGCTTGAACGAGAGCCCGAGCAAGCCGATCGTCTTGCCGGCCAGCCCGCCGACCGCCTCGCGGATCTTGTCCACCATCCGCTGCCGCTGCCGCTCGTTGACCCGGGCGACCGCCCGCGGAATCTCCAGCTCGTAGCCGACCTTCTCGCCCATCTGGATGAGCGCAGCGGTGTCCTTCGGGAAACAGGAGCCGCCGAAGCCCGGGCCCGCGTGGAGGAACTTGGCCCCGATCCGCTGGTCCAGCCCCATCGCCTTCGCGACCACCTGGACATCGGCGCCGACCAGCTCGCAGAGGTTGGCGATCTCGTTGATGAAGGAGACCTTGGTGGCCAGGAATGCGTTGGAGGCGTACTTGATCATCTCCGCCGTCGGGATGTCAGTGATGACGAACGGCGTCTCGATCAAGTACAGCGGGCGGTAGAGGTCTCGCATGATCGCAATCGCCTGGGGACTGTCGGCGCCGAGGACGACCCGGTTGGGGCGCAGGAAATCTTCGATCGCGGACCCTTCGCGGAGAAACTCCGGGTTGGACACGATGTCGAACCGGCAGGGCTCAAGCTGGCTGGCCTCGATCACGGCGCGCAGCCGCTCCCCGGTCCCGACCGGAACGGTGGACTTGGTCGCGATCACCTTGTACCCGGTCATGTGCCGAGCGATGCCGCGCCCGACCTCCTCGACGTAGGAGAGGTCGGCCGCCCCGTCGCTCTGCGCGGGCGTGCCCACTGCGATGAAGATCACCAGCGCCTGGTCCACGGCCCTGGCGATATCGGTCGTGAAGCTCAGGCGCCGCTCCCGGAGGCCCTTGGCGACCAGTTCCGCGAGGCCGGGCTCGTAGAACGGCACGTCGCCCTTTGCGAGATTGGCAATCCGGACCTCGTTCGTGTCCATGCAGGTGACGTTGAGGCCGAACTCGGCAAAGCAGGCTCCGGTGACGAGCCCTACGTACCCGGTTCCGATCACGCTGATGTGCATCGTGGATCCTCGTGCTCTCGGTTCGTCTGGAGCGAGGGCCGGAGCCACCCGCGGATGCTTAGGGAGACTACGGGGACGCCAGTATAGCAGGCCCTCCCGGGCCTGGCAACCGGCGGGCCCCGCTCCGCACGCTCTCTGTTGCTGAACCCCTTTCGGTGGGGCGTCCCGCGCGACCGGTCCGGGCGACGCTCGATTGACACCTCGGACCTCGTCCAGTACAATTCCGCCGTTCCTGTGCCCGGACAGGAGGGGCCCATGGTCCAGCAGCGCGGCGTCCTGTTGCGGCCCCTGGCCGTGATGATGAGCCGGGACGTCAAGAGCGTCGGACCCGACGCCACCCTCCGGGAGGCCGCGCGTCTGATGCAGGAGGTCCGCGTGGGCGCGCTGCTCGTCAACGACCAGGGAGCCTACGTGGGGGTCGTGAGCGAGACCGATCTGGTCCGCAAGGGCATGGCGGCGGGGCTCGACCCCGCCGTGGAGCGGGTCCGGGCCGTCATGAGCGCCCCGCTCATCACGATCGAGATTGACCGGTCGGCTCACGAAGCGAGCGACCTGATGGCTGAAAAGGGGATCCGGCATCTCGCCGTCACGCAGGACGGCCAGATCGTCGGCGTCATCTCCGTCCGCGACCTCCTGCGCTACTTCAAAAACTGGGGCACCCTCTGAGCCCCTCACGGAGTTCGATGCGAGTTCCGCCGGCTGTTGGTCCTGCCCCTGGGTCTGCCCGCGCATGACCGCCCCCTCCGGCATCGTGAAAGGGTACCGCCTCTGGCTGTTCGCCACGGCCTTCATCACCGGGGCCGCGGTGATGGCCTTGGAGATTCTCGGCAGCCGGATCCTCGCGCCGGTCTTCGGCAACTCCCTGTTCGTGTGGGGCGCGCTGATCGGCGTCATCCTCGCCGCCATGAGCAGCGGGTACGCGGTGGGCGGCTGGCTCGCGGACCGGCATCCTGGCGGAGCCGTGCTCGTCGGCCTGCTCCTCGGCTCGGGTGCCTGGACGTTTCTGCTCGCGGGCGTGGGCCAGCCAGTCATGTTCAAGGTGTCCGCCTGGGTGCAGGATCCCCGCTGGGGGCCTTGCCTGGCCGCCACCGTGCTGCTCGCTCCGCCGGCCTTCGGCCTGAGCGGCGCCCTGCCCGCCTTGCTGCGCCTGTCCATTGCGGACATGGGGCATCTGGGGCGACACACCGGCTGGATGATCGCGGTCTCGACGCTGGGTAGCCTGGTCGGCACGTGGGGCACGGCCTTCTTCCTGCTCACCTGGCTCGGCAGCATGGCGCTGATCGCGGTGCTGGGGACGGTCCAGGTGCTCCTCGGCCTCAGTTGGTGGGCCTTGGCGGCCTTTCGGGTGCGGGCGGCCGCCCCGGTTGTGGGGGGCCTCGGGTTACTGGGTTGGCTCGCGCTTCACCCCGTGCTCGTGCTCCCCGCCCCGCTCTACCAGGAAGACAGCCCGTACCAGCAGATCCGCGTTCGCGAGGACGATCTGCTCCGGTACCTCATCCTGGACCGGACCTTCCATGCCGTCATGTGGCGGGTGGAGCCGGTGGAGCTGTTCCTGCCGTACAGCCAGATGATGATGGTGGCCTTGGCCCTACCGCCGCATCCGGAACGCGGCCTGATCCTGGGACACGGTGGAGGCTCGCTCGCGAAATGGCTCGCCCGCTACTGGCCCGAGCTGGAACTGGACGCCGTGGAAGTGGACCCGTCGGTGGTGAAGGCGGCCCAGGCGTACTTCGGGTACACCCCGCCCCCGAATCATCACGTGCACGTCAAGGACGCGCGCCTGTTCCTCCGCGGCACGACGCTCCAGTACGACGTGATCTGGGTGGATGTGTTCGCCCGCCATCTGATCCCCTTCCACGTGACCACGCAGGAGTTCTTCAAGGAGCTGCGGGCGCATCTCGAGCCGGACGGCGTCCTGGCGGTGAACCTCTCCTCCTCCGGCGACGGCCCGGATCGGCAACGGGCCCAGGCGGTGGCGGCCACGCTCCGCTCCGTGTTCCCCGACTTTGAGTCCTTCGGCGTGAAGGGGCCCTGGCAGAGCCAGCAGCCGGACGCGGAAAACATCATCTTCCTGGCCGGTGAGCGAGTTGCCCTGATCCGCCGCCCCGACTTCCCAGAGAAGATCCGGGCGCTGGTCGAGCAACGGCGCATGCCGGTCGAGACCCTCGCCCTGCTCTCGACGCGACGGGCGAAGGACTGGCCGCCGGGGGTCGTCCTGACGGACGACTATGCCCCGTTTGATCTGCTGATCGGGCGCGGCGCGGCGAGCCTGCCGGACTGAGTTTTGAGCAGGAAATCCGTGGGCTACAAGACAAGGTGGGCAGCCGCCATGGAGGCGAAGAACGTCCTTGCTTCCGGGGGAGGCCTATGCTATAAGGGGCGGCAGTCTGAGGCGAACCTGGAGGGTTGTGGGGCGCACCGGCTCAGGATTCCTCTTTCAACCTAATCCACTCTTTATTCTTCCAAGGGAGGTAGGCCATGGGTAAGATGCTGCTGGCGATGTTCGTCGGCCTTGTCTTGGTCGGAGGCGGAGCATCGGTTTCGCTCGCTCACCATGCCGGAGGAGTCGAGGTCGGCGACCTTGAGACCGGCTCTGTGGTGGGCCAGCCGTTCAAGGAACTGGTGGTGGACCAGGAACTCTATGCCATCGAGATCGGGAATACCAAGGTGTGGTATCCGCCGGCCGTGATCATTGACTTCAAGGCGCGGCCTGGCCGGCCAGTCGTGTTTAAGGTGACGAACAACTCGTCGCAGGAGCACGGGTTCCTGATGACCGCGGATGAGTCCTTCGGCGCGCCCAGCGTGCTGAGAGCGCAACTGGTGTTGAAGCCCGGCGAGACGAAGTACATCGGCATTCCGACGAGCGACCTTTTCTATGCGACCCAGGGCGTGACGCTGGTGTACAAGTGCCACCTGCATCCGGCGCACGTCGGCGGGAAGTTCCTGATGATCAAGTAAGAAGAGGACGAGCCGGCGAGAATTCAGGCGGGGCTCACACGCGACGCCCCGCCCGCCGACCGACGGCGGGCGGGGCGTTGTTTTTTCGCCGTCAGGCCTTCTCAGGCTTGCATTCCGGAGCGGCGTCCAGCGGGATGTTCTGCGCCGCCGCCAGCTTTCCAGCGACGATGAGCAGGAGAAACCGGCTTTCCGACGGCGCACGATGTCCCAGGGGCGTGACGACGGTCTGCAGATCTACGACCAACTCCTCTTCGGTCTCCCACTCGGCGCCGTTCACGATCCAAAAATAGCTCCGGGCTCCGGGAAACTGCTTGGCCATGAACCCCTCGATGGCGCTCGAAATGTCGTCGGTCGCGCCAGCCGGCGCCGGGAGGGTCAGACCGAGAGAGAGCACCAGCGGAACCGCCCATCGTGTGCGCATCGCCCAGACCTCCGGTCGAAAACGTTGGGACCTTGCAGCGCCTAGCCGGCCCGGAAGGAGGCCTGTCACCAGTATACCATTAGGCGGCGAAGGCCGGGACACCCAACAAACCCCATCCGGCGACGGCTGGGGCTTCGGCGGTGCGCAACTCCGATGAGTCGGAAGGCGAGCGGAAGCGATGGGGGAGAAGAGAAGCCAGGTCAGTTTCTCACCCCGCTCCAGACCTTGGTGTCGTCAATATGCTTGTCTGGATTCAGCTTCCGGGCCTTTTCGAGCAGGACTTCCGTGCTCTCCGGATAAGCCGGGTCAGGGACGCAGCAATTGTCCACCGGGCAGACTGCGGCGCACTGCGGCTCGTCGAAGTGCCCCACGCATTCCGTGCAACGCTCGTGCGTGATGACATAGATGCTGTCCCCTTCGCCTTGGCCCTCGCTTACGTGATAGCCTTTGGACTCCGCGTCGCTCCGCGTTTCGAAGATGGCCTCGTTGGGACACTCCGGCAAGCAGGCTCCGCAAGAGATGCATTCAGCCGTGATTAGCAGCGCCATAACCCAAGCCTCCTTCGGGGATCCACCAGCGCGTCCGTATTGACAACCGTCGCGATCCTGACCATATTTTCGGAGAACCCTGCGGTCATTGTAGGCCGGCCGTTCTCGTCAAGTCAACGACGAAAAGGGTGAACAGAAGACCCATCCTGTTGATCTGTTTGGGCCGATGGGCCTAGGGGCCTGAGAGCGACCAGGAGAGCGCCATGCCTGGAATCCTCGAACCGGCAGGCGGGCCGCCGAAGCGGAGCCGCGTGTTCGTGCTCATTATCCTGGCCCTGGTGCTCCTGACGGGCAGCTTCTTCCTCACCAATCGGAAGGACACGGATACGATCATCGTGACCTTCCCGAGCGGGACCGAAATCGAGGCTGAGGTCGCCGACACGCCGGAAAAACTGCTGTTTGGGCTGGCGTTCCGGGACGGATTGCCACCGAACGGCGGGATGCTGTATATCTTCGAGACTTCCGATCGGCATCGGCTCAGGACGAAGGGGTTCAGGATTCCGGTTGACATGATCTGGGTGGACGAGAGCCGGCACATCGTGCATCTTGTCGAGCACGCCGATCCCTGCCCGCAGGACCCCTGCCCCCAGTACGGCCCTCCGCCCGAGAATGCCCGGTACGTGATCCAGACGGCTGCAGGGTTCATCAAGCGGGAAGGGTTGGCGCCGGGCCGCGAGCTGAAGTTCACGCTGCGTCTGTAGCCATAGTAAAAGAGCGGCCGGCCATCAGCTCTCAGCCTCGGATCGGACCAAGCTGATAGTTGAAGGGCTGAGGCTGCCACCCGGAGACGAACGCATGGAGGGGTTTACGCCGGTGGCGAAGGTGGACGAGGTGCCACCGGGCCGGTCACGCATCTACCAGGTGAACGGGAGGGCGATCGCCCTGTTCAACGTGCACGGGGTCTTCTACGCCATCTCTAATCTCTGCCCGCACGAGGGGGGGCCGCTCGGCGAGGGACGGCTGAAGGGTTACATCGTGTCCTGCCCCTGGCACGACCTGGCCTTCGACGTTCGCACGGGACAGGCCACCGACGGCGGCGGGTACTGCGTCGGGAGCTACGAGGTGCTGGTGAAGGATGAGCAGGTTTATGTCGGATCGCGGCGCAAGGGCTAACGCGTCCCGGGGCCTCGCCGCCGGCGGCGCCGAGAGGCCGGGCCCGTGAACGCGCCGGCGACACCGGAGGGAGCCGCCGGCGACCTGAATCGGGCGGCCAAGCCGATCTCGGCGGTGGCGGGGGCCAGCTTCCTCGTGCACCTCTGGGAGGACCGCACGCGCGGGGAGCTGTGGGTGCCGACTTACGATCCGGCCGTGCTCGCCTTGGTCAACGACGAGTTTCTGCGGATCGCCAGCAACAACGCGGTGGACACGGGGCGCCGGACCTTCGAATTCCGGGCGATCGCGCCTGGCACCCACCAGCTGCTGTTCGAGAAGCGCCTAGGCTGGAAGTTCACAGCCGAGGATCGGCGGGTGTTCCTGGTGGAGGTGGCCGACGGGGCGGGGCCGGAGGGATACCGTTAATGCCGGACGTCGGGTTCGTCAACGGGCGGTTCGGGCCGCTCGAGACCACCCTGGTCCCGGTCGAGGACCGCGGTTTCCAGTTCGGCGACGGCGTCTACGAGGTCATCCGGACCTACCGGGGCGTCCCCTTCCGGCTGGATGAGCACCTCGCCAGGCTGGAGCGGAGCGCCCAGGCGATTCGGCTGGCGATGCCCTACGCGCCTCAGGCCTGGCACGAGTACGTGGGCGAGGGGATTCGCCGGTGCGGGGCGCCGGAATGCAAGGTCTACATTCAGCTTACCAGAGGCGTGGCGCCGCGCGAGCATCACTTTCCGGAGCCGGGGCGTCCGACCGCCGTCATGACCGTTCGCCCGCTGCAGCCGCTAGACCCTGTGCTGCAGGCCGAGGGCGTCGCGGCTGTGACCACGGAGGACCTGCGCTGGGGACGGTGCGACATCAAGACCATTAACCTGCTGCCGAACGTGCTGGCCCGCCAGCTCGCCAGGGACCGGGGCGTCTTCGAGGCCATCCTGGTGCGGGACGGGCGGGTGACCGAAGGCGCCGTGAGCAACGTCATGGCGGTCCGTGGGGGCGTGCTCGTGACGGCGCCGGAAGGTCCGGGCATCCTGTCCGGGGTCACCCGCGCGCTCGTGCTGGATCTGGCCCGGTCAGCCGGCGTCCCGGTCGAGGAACGCAGCGTGCCGCTCGCGGAGCTCTACGACGCGGACGAGATCCTCCTGACCGGAACGACCATCGAGATCGTGCCGGTCGTGCGGGTGGACGGGCGTGCCGTGGGCAAGGGCGTGCCGGGCGACGTCGTCCGGCTGCTGAGCGCGCGCTTTCGGAGCCTGGTAGGGTAGCATTCTTCTTGCCTTCGCCCGGGCAGGAATGGTAGGCTAGGCCGATTGAAGTGGGCGCCGGCCCACTTTTTTGTTTGTGCGCGGAATTGGAGGGGGCCTCCCGCGCCAGGGAGCCCAGTCTTCGTGGAGCATGGGGCGGGATTCCCAGCAACTGGCGGAACGTGTCCAGGCCATCGCCGCGCCGATCGTCCGCGCCTTGAACTTGGAGCTGGTCGAGGTGGAGTGCACCGGGCAGGGCGCCCGGACGCTGCTGCGGGTGTTCATTGACAAGCCGGGCGGCGTCAGCCTGAGCGACTGCGAGCAAGTGCATCTGTCCCTCGGGCACGCGCTGGACGTGGAGGATCCCGTCCCCCACGCCTATACGCTTGAGGTGTCCTCGCCCGGCTTGGACCGGCCCCTCAAGCGGCCGGCGGATTACCGGCGAGCGCTGGGGAAACGGGTCAACCTCAAGCTTCGCCAGCCCCGCGAGGGGCAGTGGCGGTTCGTCGGGATGCTCCAGGACGTCAGCGAGCGTGGCGTGATCCTCGCGGTTGGCCAGCCGGACGAGGGGCGGCCGGCGTTCCTGGAGTGGGAGGCGATCGCGGAGGCCAGACTCGAGGTGGAGTTCTAAGCGCTATGAACCGGGAACTGATTGCGGTCATTGACCAAATCGGGCGCGAGAAAGGGATCGACAAGGCCAAGGTCATCGGGGCCGTGGAGGCGGCGCTGCAGACGGCGGCGAAAAAGCGCTTCGGCCAGGGCGAGAACATCCAGGTCCAGATCGATCCCAAGACCGGGGAGATCTCCGTGGTGTCGTTGAAGACGATCGTGGACACGGTGACGAACCCCAAGTGCGAGATCTCGCTGCAGGAAGCGCGCCAGGTGGATGCCGAGGCGGAGATCGGGGACGAGATCGGGTCCGTGATCGAGATGGAGGAGCTCGGGCGGATCGCCGCCCAGACGGCCAAGCAGGTCATCTGCCAGAAGGTGCGGGAGGCCGAATGGGAGGCGGTCCAGAAGGAGTACGCGACGCGCCAGGGCGAGCTGGTGAACGGGATCATCCTGGGCCAAGAGCGACGCAACTACCTGGTGGACCTCGGCAAGACGGAAGCCATCCTGCCGGTCCAGGAGCAGATTCCGCGCGAATCCTACCGGCGCGGCGACCGGATCAAGGCCTACCTGCTCGAGGTCCGGCGGACCCCCAAGGACGTGCAGGTCATCCTCTCGCGCACGCACCCGCTGTTCGTGAGCAAGCTATTCGAGCTGGAAGTGCCGGAGGTGGCGGAGAAGATCGTCGAGATCAAGGGCATCGTCCGCGAGCCGGGCGACCGGACGAAGATCGCGGTCGCGTCGCGGGACAAGGCGGTGGATCCGGTCGGGGCCTGCGTCGGGATCAAGGGGTCGCGCGTGCAGGCGGTCGTCCGGGAGCTGCGCGGCGAGAAGATTGATATCATCGCCTGGACCACGGATCCGCGGGTCTTCATCGCTGAGGCCCTGAACCCGGCGACGATCGAGAAGGTCGGCATTGACGAGGAGAAGAAGTCCGCCCTGGTCGTGGTCGCGGATTCGCAGCTCTCGCTGGCGATCGGGAAGAACGGCCAGAACGTGCGCCTGGCCGCCAAGCTGACCGGGTGGAAGATTGACATCATCAGCGCCTCCGAGTACGAGAAGGAGAAGGTAGAGCGGGACCGCGAGATCAAGGCCGCCCTCGCCGAGGAGGCCCAGGCGCAGCGGGAGGAAGAAGAGGCGCGCGCACAACGGAGCGCGGCGCTCGCCGCGGAGGCCCAGGCGGCCGGTCCGCTGCTGGAGACCGAGCCCCAGTCGGCGTCCTGACCGCCGGGACGGTCGCGCAGGATGAACCCGTATGAGAGTGTACGAGTTGGCGAAGAAGCTTGGGGTGGGGAACCGTGAGCTGATCCCCGAGCTGAAACGGATGGGCATTGCGGTCGCCTCGCACAGCAGCACGCTGGATGCCGCGACCGTGGAGCGGGTGCTGGCCCAGCTTGCGCCCAAGATCGGGGCCGCCGCGGTGGGCGAAGCCGGCACGCGTGTGGAGGGGCCGAAGGAGGGCCTGACGCGCAAGGCGGGTTCCCTCGCCCGCGAGACCCAGGCGACCGGCCGTGACGGCGCCAAGGCCGGCGGGGCCAAGCCCGCGGCGGCCGCGGGGGTGGAGGAGCCGCCGAAGACGGACAAGAAGCGGATCCTCATCAAGCGCAAGAAGACGGAGGGAGAGGTCGCCGCCGAGGTGGCCGCGCGCACGGGGGCGCCCGGAGGGGCCGCGCCTCTGCCCCACATGGCGATGCAGGAGAGTGCGGCGGCCCTGGCCGTTGCGGGAGCGCCAACGGGCCTGGAGCCGGCGGCCCGCGGCCCGATCCTTCCGCCGGAGCCGGTCGCGACGGAGGCGGCCAAGGTCGAGCGCGAAGGGCTTGGGCCCGAGGCGCCGCCGCTAACCGCTGGCGCCCGCGAGCCCGGGCTTGCAGCGGCGGGCCA
>CAZTUO010000056.1:5448-13342 GCA_964616355.1 uncultured Nitrospira sp. | reverse complement strand
CGCGTTCGCCTGCCCTTGGTTACCCCCGCAGGCCCCGCAGTCCAGGGCGGACTCAAACGGGTTGTTCTCCATCGTGCTCCCGTGGCCGATCAGGAGCACGAGCCGGCCGAAATTGCGCGTCAGCCCCATCATCCGCAGGGCCAGCTCCACGGTGAACACCTGCTCTTCAAGCGTCAATCCGGTTTGGGTCAGGCGGTTCGCCCACGCAGCCGCCCACCGCGAGCTGATCTGGTAGTCACGCCGGAGCACCGTGACGAAGTCGAGCTCGTCCGCTTCGGACAGACCCAGGACCCGGACGGAGGGCCAGGCGTCGGGTTCCTCGAGCGCGCGCTGGCGCAAGGCTTCGACGATCTCGGCGGTCACCTCGCTGCCATACAGCCCGCGCTGCTCGCGCAGGGCCCGGCGGATCACGGCCCGTTGCTCGGCCGCGAGCATCTCGTCCACCTCCGGCCTCGTCAGCTTGTCCACCGTGAGGGTCGTCGCCACCGGCGGGGCCAGGCGGCGTCGCCCCCAGGCGATGGCCCGGCGATACAGAAGGGGCGCCAGCGTCCGCCCGAAGAAGGACAGGCTGAACAGCCACCCCAGCGACTCGACCATAACGTAGGGAGTGATCACGTGCTGTTTCAGGTCATGAAAGAGGGTGTGGGCGGCCTGGAGCAGCCGCCCACCGCGCTCGAACCTCGGGACTGCCCGCCCGTCGACCGACCGCGGAATCTCCCGGACCACGTTCCTGGCCTTCATGATCACCGGGAAATTGTTCACCTCGTGCCGCGAGCCGAAGGCTCGGCACCGTATGAAGCAGAGAAAAAAGCCGGCGAAGCCGAAGGTCTCGTAATCGCCGACCGCCTCCAGGTGTCGGCGGAAGACCTCCGAGCGCACGTCAATGCAGAAGACGGCCTGGGCCTGGGGACGGATCGCAGGCGCCGAATCCGCGATCCGGGCCAGGTTCGTGCGGAGGCGACCGACCAACGCTGTGCGAAACCCCGCCTCCAGCACTTCCAGCCAGACCGGGCCGTGCCGTTCCTCCGGAAAAGCCTCCAGCCATCCCAGCACCGTGGCCAGGTCCGCGGGCTCGTCCGTCAACAGGGCCGCGGGGTCACGGGAGACGGCGCTCGCCAGTTTCAGCAGGCACCAGGCCCGCGCCCGGGCCGCTGCACGCGCCTGGGCGACGGCGGAGTCCGCGACGTAGCGTGCCCCCAGCGCCCGCCAGTCCGCCTCCGTCCCCGATGACCCGTGCAGGAGGCGATCGACCTGACGCGACAGGGCGAAGGGCAGCCGGCCGGAGACCCGCTGGCGCAGCAGGACGTAGGCCTCCGGCTGACGCTCCATGAACGCGGTCAGGGCCCCGTAGTCACCCGGTATCCCGAGCGTCTCCTCGGACCTCCGGTGGACGAGCTCCTGCTCGTACCACAGGCGCACGGCAAGGTAGTCCACGAGGTCCACCGGGTAGACCTTCGCCCATTCCGCCGAGACGGGGTCGGGCTGGCCGGCCCGCCACTTGATCTGCCCGGCCCACCCGGGCAGTCCGGTCAGATGGAGCGCGCAATAGTCCTGCCGGGCGGCCTCGGGAATGCCCAACGCGGCCAGACTGTCGAGCACCGCGTCTTCCGGCCGTTCCGGCAGCGCGGCCAATCACGCCCACCAGCCCCGTGGCGGCAATGAAGAGGAGCGCTGCGGCCGTCCTGGCGCGCGGAGCCGCCCGCAGGGCCAGGCTCACACCCGCGCCGAGCAGCGGCAGGCTCGTCATGAGCAGGAACCGGTCCATCGCGACCTCCTTCACAGCCACCAATGCATCAAGCGGGCGTCCAGACGACGGGCCGCTCGCAGGAGCCACCTCCACACCCTCGCGTACAGGGCATCCACGTAGAGGCGATTCCAGACCCAGACGTAGAGCGGGGGCACGAGGCGGGTCATCCAGCGCGTCAGCAGGACGCGCTGCCCCCTGATGTTCGTGTACACCACGGCCCAGCCCACGAGCACCAGCAGCGTGACGACGAGGACGAACAGGTCGAACAGCCAGCGCGGAAACGCGGCGGCCTGGAAGTACCGCGCGGCCTCCCCGGGCGCGGGATAGAGAAACACGGTAAAGGCCCCGACCGCCCAGAGATAGGTGATGATCACGAACGACAGGGTCAGGACCATCAGCCCGGCTACCGTCCACGAGCCCACAGGCTTGAGTCGGTACAGGCTGAGGATGGCCTGCGAGGAGGTGACCCACGCGAAAAACAGGAAGACGACCGTGCCCTGGTCGTCCAGGAGCGGGATCCGCAGGAGCCCGTGCCCGGCCAGCAGGATGATCAGCGGGAGCAGCAGCGTCACGAGCACGCCCGTCAGCCAGGGCAGGTGCGATGGCTCCTCTTCTTCCTCATCCCGATCATGGGGAAACTTGGGGTCGCGGCGCGCCTCGTGAATGACGTTGCCGGCAGCCAGGAAAGACGTCGCCTTGAAGATCCCGTGGGCGATCAGGTGGAAGATCGCCAGCGCGAAGGCGCCGAGCCCGCACTCCATGATCATGTAGCCCATCTGACCCACGGTCGAGAACCCCAGCATGCGCTTCACATCCGACTGCATCAGCATGACGGCAGCCCCGGCGATCATCGTGAGCCCGCCGACCGCGAACACCACGTGGAGGGTATCCGGGGCCAGCCCGTACAGGGGAGCCAGGCGGTTGATGAGAAACCCACCCGCGTTCACGATGCCGGCATGCATCAGCGCGGACACGGGTGTGGGCGTATCCATGGTGTCGGGCAGCCACACGTGCAGGGGGAGCTGCGCGGACTTCGCCATGGCGCCGATGAAGAGGAGCAGCGTGACGGCGGTCGCCGCGCTGACCTCGGGCCCGCTGCGCCACAGCGAGAGGCGCGCCTCCTGCTGCGCGGCGCGCTCAAAGAGCGCGGGAAATTCCAGCGTCCCGTACGCGTGGTACGCGAGCACGACGCCGGCCAGCAGCGCCGCGTCTCCCAGCCGCAGCACGACCCAGGTCTTGCCGGCGCATTTCACGGCGGGCGCGGACCGGTGGTCGTACGCGAGCAGCAGGTACAGCAGCCAGCTCACCAGATACCAGCAGGCGAACAAGAGGAAGAGATTGGCGCTGGCCACCATGGCGAGCAGCACGGCGCTCATGACGCCGAGCAGCGCGTAGAACCTCGCATATCCCGGCTCCCCCTGCATGTACCGCATCGAATACACATGGACGACGAGGCTGACCGCCGTGATCAGAACCAGCATAACGGCGCTCAGGCGGTCGATGTAGAGCTCCAGGAGAAACCAAGGTGTGGCTGCGCCTTGCGCGACGGTGAGCCGGATCGGCCCGGAAGACGCGACGCTGATCAGGATCCAGATCGCCCCTGCGAAGGCAGCCAGGATGGAGAGGATCTCGATCCCGGCGCACCGCGCACCCAGTCGAGCTCCGAGCAGAGCAACGACCAGCCCGGACAGAAGAGGCATGAGGAACACAAGCACCGCCGCGATGATCATCCGAGAGGCCCTCTCACTTTAGGTCCATTGGGGTCGTCCTTGGCGCCCCGCTGGGCAAGCCAGCCAGCAAGGCGCCTGTTGGAAAAGCAAGTTGCGGACCAAACGTACCGTCGACGGGTGAACTGCCCCGCGCGCGGCCACGATGGTGTGAACGGGCGTGGTTGCGTGCGCTGCCCACCAGCCTTGCCTCGGTTTCGCCCCGCTCGACGCCGCGCACAGGTGCTCGGACGCACCATGTCTTCGCATCGGTGCGGATGCGCACAGCGGCGGGACGCGCCGCGTCAGAACCGATTGGGGAAAGGAAGGCGGGGGCCGAGCGTGCCGCCGCGAAGCAGCTCCTAGCTGTCCGCAAACCCGGACGGAAACGCAATGGATAGGAGCGCGGTGGAGAGCGCCCGTCGCTGCACGGGCTTATCCAGCCAGCCCTGTGCGCCCTTCTGCTGCACGAGCCGCCCGAGTTCAGGGGTCATCAGCGCGCTCATCGTCGCGAGCCCATCCATGCTCGGCATCACCAGATCCAAGAGCGCCATGTCGATGCCTCCCTGCCAAAGCAACTTCAGCGCCTCCTGGCCCGACGCAGCCTCCAGCGGGTCACATTGCAACTGCGACAGGAGGTTGCACACGAGACGACGACTTTCCGGATCGTCGTCCACCACCAGGATCCGCCGCCGGGCCTTCCACGACATGTTCGCCATGAGAAGCCGGGTGGAGCGCTGCTAAGCCGAACCGGCCCCAGGGCACCGGAGCAACGGCTCCGCGCAGCGGCGCAACCGATCCATGATCGCCGCCCCTAAGCCGCGCTCTCCACAAGGCTCCGCGTAGAGACGGTCGAGGGCTTGTCCATCGAGGCGGTGCAACGCGGCAAACAGGTGGCTCGCCGCTTGCCCAAGACTCCCGTTCTCGGACAGGACCTCGATGGCCGCGTAGGGGCCGGGGTCCCGCGGCACCGAGAAGGCAAGGAGGCCGATCCGCTCGCCGGGATCGCAGGCCGGGAGCGCGCCACGGTGGGGAAGCAGGTGCAGCGGCGTCCTGGTCGCGTAATGACGAGGGAGCAGGCCCGGCGCCTGGGGCCGCAGCCCCGCGTTCCGCACTCGCGCGAGGGCGCCAGTCACCTCCTTGATGCGCTCGGGCGGGATTGCGCCAGGCCTCAGCAACCGCGGCCAGTCTGCTTCGAGGGACACGATCGTCGATTCGACCCCGAACGGGCAGCTCCCCCCGTCGAGGAGCAGGTCTACCCGCCCGCCCAGCGCGTCCTGGACGTGCTGGACGTGGGTCGGGCTCAACGTGCCAAACGGATTCGCGCTGGGCGCCGCGATCGGCGTGCCCGCCTGTCGGATCAACGCCTGCGCCACCGGATGGGCCGGCATCCTGACGGCGACGGTCGGCAGGCCGGCGGTCACCAGGTCAGGCACGCACGGCCGCTTCTGGAGCACCAGCGTCAGGGGGCCGGGCCAAAACCTGGCTATCAACTAGGAGGCCTTCGGAGTCACCTCCAGGACCAGCCTCTCTAGGGTCTTGAGGTCGGCCACGTGCACGATCAGCGGATCGAACCGCGGCCGCTGTTTGGCCTCAAAGATCTTCGCCACGGCCTGCGGATCCATAGCGTTCGCGCCCAGTCCGTAGACTGTCTCGGTTGGAAACGCCACAAGCCCGCCGGTCCTGATGACGTGCGCCGCCTTTCTGATAGAAGCAGGCTCCCCCGCCGGAAGCCGCAGTGGCTGGCCCATCATGCCGCCCCCCTGCGCACGCCAACCCGCAGGCCTGACAGCTGCGCCTGGCACGACCGGATGAAGGGTCGGAGGCCGCCCGCCAAGCGGAGCGACCCGGTGATCACGACGACGCCCTGCTCCCCGGCCAGCGCACAGGCGCGGACGAAGGCCTGCTCCGGGCGGCTTTCCGCCATGGCCGGAACGGGACTTGGCTGCCGCCACAAGGGCACGAGCTCGAAAAGCGGGGCCGCGCGCGCCAGGATACCTCGTCAAGAACACATGCCCCGCCTCTGCCTCGGCGAAGTGGGCCATCATCTGCTCGGTCTGCTGGCCGCGGGGAACCCCGATGACGAGGACAGGCTCGCGCCCCTCGAAGGTGGTGCGAACCAACGCGGACAGGCTCGCGGCGGCCAGGGCATTCTGGGCGCCATCCAGCAAGACGGTCGGGCGCCCGGGGAACACTTCGCAGCACGCGGGAAAGCGGACGTCCCAGAACACCAGGCGCACATGGTTCCCCTCGAGCGCCGGCAGGCCCCCGCTCCCGCAGCACTTCGTATGCGGCCTGCGCGTGCGCGGCGTTGGTGGCCATGAACGCAGCCGGGGAGTCGAGTGCGGTCTCCCGCACACGGTCTGGCCCACGCGGAGGTCGCAGGAGCCGTAATAGCCGATTCGCATGAAATGCTGCGCCTCATAGTGGGAGCCGATGAGCCACAGCGGCACCCAGACCTCCCAGGCACGCGCCTGCACGACGGCTCTGGGGCCATCCGTCATCAGGCCACAAACGGCCGGCACGTTCGCCTTGATGACGCCGGCCTGCTCGCCCGCGATCTGCTCCAGTGTCTCGCCCAGCCCTTCGGTGTGGTCGAAGTCCACATTGGTGATGACGCAGGCTCCGGCTGGATGACATTGGTTGTGCTGCCCTTGCCCGTGGTGCCGGCGGCGTGGACGCGCGGAAGGCGCGGTCCGGTCTCCCCAACGCCTCCAGGCACATCGTCATGCGTTCAGGGGCAAACATCCTTTGGGGGGCGGGGCACACCCGGCCTCCATGTCGGGAAGGCCCGCAAGAAACGCGCGGAGCCTCGCCAGGGACCGGAGCGGGCGTTGCCTGGCCTCCGTCAAGCTCAGGCCGGCCATGGGGTCCTTCCATGAGCGTCCCTTCCACTCGTGCCGCGGGCTACATGTGGCCCAATTTGCGGAGCAGCTCCATGCCGCGCCCCTCGTCCTGGGCCCGGCCGGCTCGCTCCGCGGTCGTGGTGACGCGCAGCTCTGCGATGATGTCGTCCACGGTGGAGGCCGTCGAGCAGACTGTCCCGGTGCAGGGAACGCACCCGAGGCTTCGAAAGCGCTGGCCGTCTCCCCGATCGAAATACAGGTCCGGCAAGGGGATGCGCTCGAGCCGGATGTATTCCCAGATGTCCAACTCGGTCCAGTCCAGCAAGGGATGCACGCGGATGTGCGTGCCGGGAGGGAAGTCGGTCTTGAACTGGTCCCACAACTCGGGCGGCTGTTCCCGGAAGTCCCACTCGCCGTGCCTGTCGCGCGGGGAGAAATAGCGTTCCTTGGCTCGGGTGCCCTCCTCGTCCGCGCGGATCCCGAGAATGATGGCGGTGTAGCCCCTCGGCTTCGATCGTCTGCTTGAGCGCCTCGATCTTGAGCGCCGTGCAGCAGCTGACCCGTCCCCGAGTGGGGTGCATCCCCTCGGCCAGCGCGGCCCGGTTCTGCCCGACCACCAGGCGGAGCCGCCATTCGCGGCACAGCCGGTCGCGATACTCGATGAGCGCCGGCATCTCGTAGCCTGTGTCGATGTGGACGAGCGGGAAGGGGACTTGGCCGAAAAACGCTTTGCGGGCGAGCCACAGCAAGACCGTCGAATCCTTGCCCATCGACCAGAGCATGGCGAGCCGATCGAAATGCTGGTATGCCTCGCGCAGGATATAGACGCTCTGGTCTTCCAGATCCCGCAGATGGCGCATCGGTCCCCGAGTCGCAGCCGCGTGGCGGTCTCTCAGTAGGCCTTGCTGTAGCCCGGCTCGCCGTCGTAGGTCCACAATTTCTGCGCAGCGGACCACCACCAGCCCCGCTTCGTCAGCGCGTCGAGGAACGCGTTCACGTCCGCGTCCTGCACCTCCTGCGTGGCGAGGAACCGGCAGCGGTACCAGTTCACCAACAGGAGGTCCGGGCTAACGAACCCCGGCCACACCTTCGTCCCTCGGTTGGAGATGAACTCGCAGGTGAAGGGGCCGTACTCCCCGTCGGGGAACTGCGGGATGCCCTTCTCCGTGATGAGATAGACATCCACCCCGACCAGCTTGATCTCCCGCTTCTTCTTGGTGGCGATGGCTTCTTGCGTGAAGGTCGGCATCGTCTCCTCCTCACTTGCGCGCCGCGTGCATCTTGTCAATGACGGCCTGCGCGTACTCGTCCGTCTTGGCGGTCCCGCCCACGTCGTAGGTGACCCTCTTCCCCTCCTCCAGCACCTGGTACATCGCCCGCTCGATCCGGTCCGCGGCCTCCTTTTCATTCAGCCAGCGGAGCATCATCACGCCCGAGAGGAGCACGGCCGACGGATTGACCTTCTTCAGGCCCGCATACTTCGGCGCCGATCCATGGACGGCTTCGAAGATCGCGCAGGCGTCGCCGACGTTGGCGCCGGGCGCGAAGCCGAGCCCGCCCATCAACCCAGCGCAGAGGTCGGTCAGGATGTCCCC
>CAZTUO010000056.1:0-5438 GCA_964616355.1 uncultured Nitrospira sp. | reverse complement strand
TGGGCAGGACCAGACAGTCGAACTGGCCGGGATTCCGGACCAACTGCATCGCGCAGTTGTCCACGATGATGTCACCGGTCTCGATGTCCGGATACTTCTTCGCCGCGGCGCGGAAGGCTTCGAGAAACAGGCCGTCGGTCATCTTCATGATGTTCGCCTTGTGCACGCAGAACACCTTCTTGCGTCCGTTGTCCCGCGCCCACTTCAAGGCGAATTCCGCGATCCGGTAGGACCCCGGCCAGGTGATCACCTTCAGGCACTGCGCGACCTCGTCGGAGACCATGTGTTCGATGGCAGCGTAGGAGTCCTCGGTGTTCTCCCGGAAGTTGATGATGTCCAGCTTGTCCCAGGGGCGCTTCAGCCCGGGGATCAACCGCACGGGTCGCACGTTCGCGTAGAGATCGAACACCTTGCGCAACGTCACATTGGCGCTCTTGTGGCCGGTCCCGATCGGCGTGGTCGTCGGGCCCTTGAGCGCCACCCTGTTCTTAGCGATGCTCTGGATCGTCTTGTCCGGCAGGAGCGTGCCGTACTTTTCCAGACAGTCGAGGCCGATCTCCTCGTACTCCCACTGAATGTCCACGCCACTGGCATCAATGACCATGCGCACCGCTTCGCAAATCTCCGGGCCGGTGCCTTCGCCCGGAATCATCGTCACTACGTGCTTCGCCATCGCGTCGCCTCCTTCGTTCACACCCCCCTGCGCCCGCATCCCCCAGGGTGCCGGTGGAGCTGTGCAAAGTCGGTTCCACCTTGCGCGCCGGTGCGTCCGGCGCAGGCAATGCCATCAACGTATTGATTCAGCTGAGAAATCAGCCAGACGCGGGCAGGGCAAGAGCCACGCCCGGCCCAAACCTCAAGGGGCGGGGCGACGGGCGGTGCGCCGGCACACGGCGCGCACGCCGACCCGGTGCGGCGCTGCACATCCCTTCCGGCCGCACCCAGGAGCCAAGGCGCGGCAGGTTCCCCTGGTGAGGAGCGCGGGGCGAGTTACGGCCGGCGGCGGCGGTCGAGGGTCCAGCGGGTGATGCCGAGGTATTTGGCGGCCAGGGTCTTATTCCCGCCCGCACGAGCCAGCACTTCCTGAATGATGCGGTCCTGCAGGTCAGCCAGGGACTGCTCGCCGACCCGGAAACGAAGCTCCACGCACAGGGGATCCGCTCCAGGGGGCGGGTCGGTGCCCGCAGCGGGCGCGACGGCGGCCGGCGGTGCGCCCGCCAGCAGATCCGCCGGGAAATGGGAGGGCTCGAGGCTCGCGCCGGAGCAGAACATGACCGCCCGCTCGATGAGGTTGCTCAGCTCGCGCACGTTGCCAGGGAAGTCGTACGCGTAGAGCAGGTCGCGGGCCCTGGGGCTCAGGGCCCGCACCGGCTTCCGCAAGGCCAGCGCGGACCGTACCAGGAACTGCTCGGCCAACGGGATGATGTCCGCTCGCCGCTCGCGCAGGGCCGGGACTTTGAGGGTCACCACGTTCAGGCGGAAATAGAGATCTTCGCGAAACTCGCCCTTGGCCACCGCCGCCTTCAGGTCGCGGTTGGTCGCGGCCATGAACCGCACGTCGATGGGGGTCGTCGTCGTGGCCCCGACGCGACGGAGGCTGCGCTCTTCGATCACCCGAAGGAGCTTCGTCTGCAGCCCGAGCGGCAGATCCCCGATCTCGTCGAACAGGACCGTGCCGCCTTCGGCCAGCTCGAGGAGCCCGCACTTGCGGCCCGCGGCGCCCGTGAATGCCCCTCGTTCATAGCCGAACAGCTCGCTCTCGAACAGCTCCCGCGGGATGGCCGGGCAGTCCACCTCGACGTAGGGCCGGCTGGCCCGCGGGCTGTTGTAATGGATGACCCGGGCCGTGAACTGCTTGCCGGTGCCGGTCTCGCCCTGCAGAAGGACGGTCACCTGGTCGCTCCGCGCCACCTCCCGGACCTGCCGCATCAGCTCCTGCATCGCCGGGCTGGTGGCGATGACGTGCTCCAGCGCGTACCGTTCGCTCTCCTGGCCGTTCTGCAGCCGCATCCGCCGGGTCAGCGCCAGCAGCTCGGTCGCCCGCCGGAGCGCCAGGAGCAGATCCTCCATCTCGATGGACTTGGCGATGAAGTCGTAGGCCCCGAGCCGCATCGCCTCCACCGCATCCTTGACGGTCCCTCGAGCGGTCAAGACGATGACCGGGAGATCCGGCGCGAGCTGGCGGGCCCGCGCCAGCACCTCCAGCCCGGACAGGTGGGGCATAACGAGGTCCAGCACCATCACGTCGGGCTCCGTGGCCTGGAGCGCGGCGAGGGCCTCCTCGCCCGAGGCCGCCACCTGGACCGTATAGCCGGCGTCCTGCAGGCGCAGCGCGAACGCCTCCCGAACCGATCGTTCATCCTCGACGAGGAGAATCGTCCACGTCACGTCAGCTCTCCTGCTTGGCCGGCAACCAGATCTCGACCCGCGCCCCACGCTCCGGCGCGTTGGCGATCGTGAGCTGACCGCCGTGACGCTGCACGATGTCCCGGCTGATCGTGAGCCCCAAGCCGACCCCCCGGGCCTTCCCGCTCGTGAAAAAGGGCTCGTAGATCCGCTCCAGGTCCTCGGGGGCGATCCCGCAGCCCGAGTCCTGGAACGACATGAGGACCCCGGCCACGCCCCTGTCCGTCTCGGCGATCCCGATGGTCAGGTGGCCGCCCCCGGGCATGGCCTCCACCGCGTTCATCAAGATATTGAGCCAGACCTGCTGCAGATGCCCGCGCGACGCCTCGACCAGCGGGAGCTGCGGGCTCACCTGCGTGGTCACCGTCACCTTGCTCGCGCGCAGCCTCGTGCGGAGCAGCGCCAGGGTGTCATCGAGCAGGGCCGGCAGATCGCAGGGCTCGAAGTCGAAGGGGCGGGGTGGCAGTTGGGCCAGGTGCGACTCCAGGATCTGGTCAATGCGGCTAGCCTCCTGGGCGATCAGCCGGCATCGGTCCCGCACCCCCGCGTCGAGGCTCGGCTGGGCGGCCAGATGCGTGGCCAGGCTCCCGATGCCGATGAGGGGATTGCGGATCTCATGGAGGATGCCGCCGGCCAGTTGCCCGACCAGCTTGACCTGCTCCGCGTGGCGCAGCACCTCCAGCATCTGCTCCCGCTCGGTCAGGTCGGTGAGGATCGCCAGGTAGTACCGAATGGCACCGTCCGGGTCCTTGACGGGACTCACGCTTTCCCAGACCAGGAACTCGGAGCCGTCCTTGCGCCGGTTGACGAAACGATCCACGAACGCATGCCCCGAGCGGATCGCCTGCCACAGCCGCTCGTAGAAGTCTGGAGGGTGCTTCCCGGACTTGAGCACGGCGGGAGTCCGTCCGATGACTTCCTCGCGCTTCCATCCGGTCATCCGCTCCATCGCCGGGTTCCATTCGAGCAGGCGGCCCTCGGTGTCGGTGAGCATGACCCCGTCCTGGACCAACTCGAACAGCCGGTGGTAGAGCTGCAACTGGGTTTCCTCCCGCCGCCAGCGCTCGAGGACCGTGGCCACAGTGTTCGCGACCGAGCAGAGAAACTCGAGCTCCTTATTGGAGAACTCGCGGACCACCTTGCAATGGGCGCCCATGACACCGTACACCCGGTCCTGGACCATCATGGGGGCGCTCATGCCCGAGATACCCCCGTGTTCGGAGAGGAGCCGCGAGGGGGTGAAGCGGGTCTCCGTCCGCAGGTCCCGGACGACGACCGGCCGGCGCTCCCGGATCGCATAGCCGGCTTGGGAGTGCGTCCCGCCCTCGACCGTCAGGCTGCCGATCAACCCGTCGCGCCAGCCGACGCCCGCGACCAGGTAGAGGTGCTCATCGGACTCGCGCGGGATCAGGATCTTGCACAGCTCGACGTGCAGCGCCTCCGCCGTCAACTGCACCGCCTCGTTCATGATCACCTGCACCGGGGCCCCGCTGACAGCCAGCGCGCCGAGGCGGGCGAGGACCGATTGGAAGCGCTCGGCCGAGGTCGCCTCCGAGGCGAGCTGCTCCTGCCAGGTCACGTCCTCCAGGACAATGAGCACGGCCCGCTTCCCGCGAAAGGGCACCGCGGTGAAGCGCGCCTCATACAGCCGGCGCGGGCTGGAACCAGGCGGGCTGCGATAGCGGCGGCGCCCGCGCTCCCCGCCCGGACACCCGCGCCACGCTTCGGCGTCCGCCAGGACCCGGCGGCGAGTCGCCGGTGGGAGCGTCGTGCCGGCGGCGCCCGTCCCGTCCGCAACGGGCTCGGGGCGGTCCGGAAGCTGCTCCCCGAACGCGCGGCTCTCGAACACCACGGTGCCGTCACACACAACCGCCATGCCCCCGGGCGCGCTTTCGCCGAGCCAGGCCAGGAGGTCCGCCGTCGCCAGCGGCCCCGCCGGCTTGGCCGCAGGGGTGGCCTTGGGCCAGGTCGGCTTGGTCACGAAGCCCTCACAGCGCCAGTCATGGCCGGTGTGGATCGTCGCACGAGAGATGCGCGGTAGCGAACGCGCGTCAACGCGTCCGGCGGGCAGCCGGGCGTCACGACTCCGGCGCGTAGAACCGGTCCCGGCGGCTGACTGCCACGTCCGAGACGAACATGACGCCGGAATGCCGGCTGAACAGCGGGCTCAAGCCGGACAGGATCGGCTCGACCTTCTCCTCGGGGACCACCGTCATCACCATCTGCAGGCTGCTTGTCTCGTTGAACATGAGGTGGCCTTCGTGAAAGCCGTGGCTGCCCTTTCCAGAAATGTTGCTGACGATCGTATAGCCGGTGGCCTTGACCTGATCCAGCAGCTCGGTGACGAACGCCAGGTGCTCGCCCTGCACGATGATCTTGATCTCCTTCATGGGATAGAGGCTCAGGCCGCTCATGACCGTAGCTCCTTCTGTAGGGCGCAGTCCGTCGCCGCCGCCGGGCCGGACTCCCGGCTGCCCGAGCCCGGATCCCGGAGGGGAACCCACTCCTGCGCGAGGTGATACCGATAGAAGCGTCCGTCCTCCGGATCGAGGGCCACCAGGGCGACCCAGCGCCGGTCGAAGAACCGCTGGAGCACCTCGTTGCGCCGGATGATCCGCACGATCCGCTCCCGCGGCGCCTCGATGACCGCGAGCAACCGCAGGGGCTCGTGGAACGGCCGATCCCCGTCGAAGACGGTCTGCCGCGCGAGCCCGATGCGCAGATCGCTGGCCGTGCCGTACATCACGCCGAGCCAGCCCGTCACGTTATGGTAGATCTTGCTCCCGCTGCCATAGACGTCGTTGTCCACGGTCGAGAAATAATGCTCCATATTAATCCATTCCGTGACCACCAGGGGAGCGGTCATGATGATCTCGAGCGCTTTGGCCGAGGCGTCCTGCCGGTAGTCGTAAGAGTGGAGGAAGACCCGGCCCTCGAGGTCGAGCTCCCGGGTCAGCGCCCGACGCCCGATCACGAAGGCGGCGTTGCCGGCCAGGCCCCATTCCGGGCGGACCTGGGACCAATCCGCGCTC
>CAZTUO010000055.1:0-13529 GCA_964616355.1 uncultured Nitrospira sp. | reverse complement strand
CGCGGTTGGTCGCGGCGATGAGGCGGAAGTCCACGGAGATATCGTCCATCCCGCCCAGACGCCGGAACGCCCGCTCCTGGAGCACCCGCAGGAGCTTGGCCTGCATGGCGAGGTCGAGGTCCCCGATCTCGTCCAGGAACAGCGTCCCGCCCTCGGCCTTTTCCAGCAGCCCGAGCTTGCGCTGGTTGGCGCCGGTGAAGGCGCCGCGCTCGTAGCCGAACAGCTCGCTCTCGAACAGCTCCCGCGGGATCGCGGTGCAGTTCACGTCCACGAAGGGGCCGGAGGCGCGAGCGCCGTTGTGGTGGAGGACGCGGGCGATGAACTCCTTGCCGGTCCCGGTCTCGCCCTGGAGCAGGACCGTGGCCTTGGGGTTCTCGGCCACGTCGCGGATCTGGGCGAGGAGGTGCTTCATCGCCGCGCTCTCGGCCACCAGGTTGGCCAGACGATAGGGCTCGCCCTCGTGCTCGCGCTCGAAGTCCACGCGGCGGCGCAGCGTGAGGAACTCCAGGGCCCGGGCGAGCACCGGATCCAATCCGTCGAGATCTACGGACTTGATGACGAAGTCATAGGCGCCGAGCTTCATGGCCTCGACCGCGTCCTGGACGGTGCCGTAGGCGGTGAGCATGATGATGAGTGCTGCCGGCGCCTTCTGCTTCGCGGTCTTGAGTGCCTGGAGGCCGCTCATGCCCGGCATCTTCAGGTCGAGCAGGATCAGGTCGGGCAGCTCCTGGTCCAGGGCGGCCAGCAACGCCTCGCCTGAGTCGAAGCCGGCGACCCGGTGGTGTTGGCGGGAGAGCCGCTTCAGGAGCGCCGAGCGGATGGCGGGCTCGTCGTCGGTGACGAAGATGGTCACGCGCATGGGTTACACTGTGAGCAGCGACACGGGTTGTTGCAGCGGCAGCCAGAGCTTGACCGTCGTGCCGGCGCCGACTTCGCTCTCCACCTGGATCCGGCCCCGGTGCGCCTCGACGATGTTCCGGCAGATCGCCAGCCCCAGGCCGGTTCCTTGTGGCTTGCCTGTCGTGAAAAAGGGCTCGAAGATGCGGCCGAGGGCCTCGGGGGGAATGCCCGCGCCCTCGTCGGCCACCCGGACGAGCAGTCCTGGCTCCTGATCGCGAGCCGCGTTAAAGACCGCCACTTCGAGCCGGCCTCCGTCGCGCGACGCCTCGACCGCGTTCTGCAGCACGTTGATGAGCACCTGCTTGAGCTGGTCCCGGTCCGCCTGGATCTGGGAAAGGCCGGGGTGGATCAGGCAGTTCGTCCGCAGTCGCTTGCCCGCGATCGCCGCGCTCAGCAGGGATAGGGCCTCGCGGACCAGGTCCTCCATGTTGAACAGCACCGGGGCGAGCTCGCGGGGCCGGACGTAGTCAATGATCTGGTTCACGATCCGGTCGAGTCGCCGCGTCTCGTTCAGGACGATCTCCAGATCCTCGCGCCGCGGGGCGCCGGGAGGCACGTCCTCGAGCAGGAGCGCGACGGTCGAGCCGATGCCGACCAGCGGGTTGCGGATCTCGTGGGCGATGCCGGCAGCCACCTGCCCCAGCGTGGCCAGGCGCTCGGCCCGGCTGAGCCGGGTCTGCATGTCGTCCAGCGCCGTAATATCAATGTTGAAGCCCTGATACATCGTGGTGCGCCCTTCGGCGTCCTTGATCGGAATGCGCCGGCTCAGCACCTTCCGCACCGTCCCGTCCTTGTGGAGAAACCGAAAGACGGTTTCGTAGGGACGGTCCCGGCTCACCGCTTCGACGTACTCCTTGAGCACGCGCTCGCGGTCCTCAGGATGGATCGCCTGCCGGATCAGCTCGGGATCGTTCTCCCGGTCAGGATCCAACCCAGCCAGGATCCAGTTGTACCGGTTGCTGAAGACCATGGCCGTGCCGCGGGTCGTAAAGATACCGAACGGGGCGTGGTCCACGATGCTCCGATACTTCGATTCGGACGCGGACAGAAATTCGTTCGCCAAGCGGAGCTCGGCTTCGGACTTCTCGATCTGCAGGATGTGCTCCCGGATCTGCGCGCTCATGGCTGCCATGACCCGGGTCAGGTGGCCGATCTCGTCCTGCCGGGTGAGCACCGGTACTTGGGGGACGGCGCCGCCCGTGGCCGACCCGACCGCTTTCGCGAGACCGGTGAGTGGGCCCGTGATGGACCGGGCGATGACCTGCAGCACGAGCAGCAGGAGGGCGACGGACGCGACCCCGTCCACGAGGATCGCCGTCATCATGGAGGAACGGTCCCGCGCGATGCGCGCCAGGGCGTCGTTCAGCAGATCCTGCTCCAGGCGGTTGAACGTGGCCATTCGCTCGCGGATGATCGTCATGATCGCGCGGCCGCGGCCCTGCTCGACGTAGGACAGCGCGTCCACTTGGCGGCCGGCCTCGATCGCCTTGATGAGATCGTCCTTTTCGTGGATCAGCCGGTTCACGAGCGTCTGGATCTGCTGAAAGGTCTCGCGTTGCGCGGCCCGGTCGTGCACCATCATGTTGATGGTGTCGCCGAGCGTCAGGAGGCGGTCTTCCGCAGTTTGGTATGGCGTGAGAAACGACCGCTGCCCGGTCAGCACAAATCCTCGGAATGCGGATTGGAGGTCCATGATCAGCCCCAGGTATTCCGCCGCGCGTCGCTGCACCAGGTAGATGTTGTTGAGCTGCTCTTCGTCGTCGGAAAAGGTCTGGACGCTCCGGTACGTGAGGGCGCTCATGAGCCCGATCGCGAGGATCGGGATGACCGCGGTAAGCAGAAGTTTCCTCTGGATCGGCAGGTCGCTGAGCAGCCGCAGCAGGGGGCGCATGCCGTGCTCCCGGCGTCGAGTTGGGTCGGGACCGATCTTACTCCATTGCGACAGGCTTGGCCAGGCCATCGCCCGCTCCCTCAGAAGCTCTGAGAGGCCTTGCCCGTGGCATAGGCCACCGCGGCGGCGCCGAGGTGCTCGGCGTAGCGGGCCTCGGAGAGACGGACCTCCGCCGCCATAAGGCTTGTGGTCGCGGTAGTGACGTCCACGATCGAGGCCAGGCCGAGGCGGTAGCGGTCCTTGGCCAGGGTCAACGCACTCCGCGCGGCTGCGACCTCGAGCGCCTCGACTGCGACCTGCTGGGTGGCTGCCTGGAGTGTCGCGTAGGCGTCCGTGACCTCCAGCACGATCCGGTTTGCCAGCTCGATGCGGTGCTGCTCGGTCTTGCGCTGCTGCGCGCGGGCCTCCGCGACCCGGTTCTCGATGAGAAAGCCTGTGAACAGCGGCACGTTGAGGGTCGCCGCGGCGCCCCACCAGAGATTGGTCTGGCCCGCATGCGACCCGGCGTACTGGTTGAGGGGGGCGTCGCTGAAGTGCGTGACGCCGATCAGCCCCATCGCGGTGATCGTCGGCAGGGCAAGCGCTTTGGCCGCCCCGAGCCGCTCCTCCGCCGCCCGGAGCCGGTCGTGGGTGCTCAGCAGCTCCGGCCGGTCCGCTAACGCGTCCTGGATCAGGGCCTCCAAGGTCGCGGCGGGGCGCTCCAGGGGAACCTCCTCAAGCGTGTACTCGTCGGGTCCCTGCACGCCCATGGCGTGGTTCAAGGCGGCGAAGGCCGCGCGCAGCTCATTCTTGGCCTGGAGGAGCTGGACCTCGGCGTTGCGCAGCTCGACGGCGATCAGGTCCAGATCGAGCTTGGATTTCAGTTGGCGCTTGTACAGGCTTTCCACCTGATCGCGGAGCACGCCGCGCTCGCGGACGGTCTCCTCGGCGATGGCCACGAGCCGACGCTGCCTCAGGCCATTGACGTAGGCCTGTTGGACCTGAAGGATCACGAGGGCCTTGTGGGTGAGGATCTCCTTTTCGGCCGCTGCCTGCGTTGCCTGCTCGGCCAGGACCTTGTGCGCAGTCTGGCCGAAGTCATAAAGGAGCTGGTCGGCGCGGAAGCCGGCGTTCTCGACGTAGGAGGTCGGCTTGTTCTGCGCGCCGGCGATGTTGAAGGCGCTCAACGGACGGATCGTGCCGCCGGTCTGGAGCACATAGGCGTCCACCTGCGGGTAATAGGCGGCCAGCGCCTGACCGGTCATGGCTTCGGCGGCCTGGGCGGACTCCTGCGCCCGCTTGAGCAACGGGTGCCGCTCCAGGGCGATCTGGATCGCGGTCTTGTACCCGAGGAACGCGCCCCGGGCGGTCGGAACCTCGGCGGCGGGCGCCGCCGGCGCGATTGCCACGGCGGGCGACCAGAGGAGCCCGCTCACGACGAGAGCCCGTGCCACACCGATGGAACCGACGTCGGGTCCTGCCTCGCATAAGGTTCGGAGGAGCCTCATGATCATCAATAGCGGGCGATCTCCGCGCCCGTCGCATAGGCCAACGCGACTTCGCTCGTCCGGTACTCGTAGCGCGCGTCGGCCAGACCTTCTTCGGCTGCCAGCAGGTCCGTGGTGGCCGTCATGACGTCGAGAATGGAGCCGAGCCCGATCTTGTAGCGGTCCCGGGCGAGCGCGAGGGCTTCGCGCGCGGTCGCGGCGCGCTGCGCCGCGACCGCGATCTGGTGCGCAGCCGTCAGGCGGCCCAGGTAGGCCTTGACGACCTGGAGCGCGATGTCGTTCGCGATCGCGCGCGCGTCGGCCTGGACCTCTCCGGTCCGGGCCGCGGCCTCCTCGACCTGGCCGCTGATCCGACCGCCGGTGTACAGCGGGAAGGCGCTGGTCGCTCCGGCGCCGTACCAGCCGAGCTGGGCGCCGGGATTGGTCGGATTGCCCGCGGGCGAAAAGTCCTGTCGGCTCCACCAGGTATAGGCCAGCGTGCCAATGGCGGTGACATTCCCGTAGTGGAGCGCCTTCGCTGCCTTGAGCGCCTCTTCAGCCGCCTGGACCCGATCGCGGCTCCCAAGCAACTCGGGCCGCCGGGCCAGGGCCTGCTCGAGCAGCGGCTCGAGCGGCTCGTCGGCCGCGGGCGTGATTGGCGGGTCGTCGAGGACATAAGGCTCCCGGCTCTGGAGCCCCATCGCGTTGTTGAGTGCTGCGAACGCCACTGCGAGGTTGTTCTCCGCCGTGATCACGCTCAGCTCCGCGCGCTTCGCCTCGACCGTCGCAAAGTCGAAATCGAGCTTGGAGCGGAGCTGGTTGCGATAGAGAAGCTCGGCTTGGGCGCGGATCGCCTCCCGGGTCGCGAGCGTCTCGCGCGCGATCGCGACACGCCGTTGCTGCTTGAGACAGTTCAGGTAGGCCTGCTGGACATCGAGGATGGCGAGGGCGCGCTCGGTCCGGACCGCCTGCTCAGCCGCCGCCGCGAGGGCCTTGGTCGCCAGGATCTTGTGAGCGGTCTGGCCGAAGTCCGTGATGAGATAATCCGCGCGGAGGCCGGGCGTCGTCAGGTAGTTGGTCGGTTTGGGGAGTGAGCCGGAGATGTTGAGGTTGGCCAAGACCCGCGTGTTGCCGCCGCTGTTGGCATAGATGCCCGTGACCTGCGGGTAGTTCGCCGACTCCACCTGCTTGGTGACGGCCTGCCGCGCCAGGGCCTCCTGCTCGGCCGCTTTGATCGCCGGGTGCCGGGCGAGGGCTGCCGCGATCGCTTCCTCCCAGGTGAGGGACTTCGGGGCGACCGGCGCGGAGACGCCGCCCACAGCCTGGCCCGCTGGCGACGGCGGGGACACAGGTCCGGCCACGGCCAGGGAGGCCGAAAGCAGCCACGGCGCGGCGGCCATGATCCCTCGGTGTCTCATCGGATGACGCTCCTGTCGGCGTACTGCCTGGCCGTCCGGCCGGCGGCGAAGCTCACCGCCGCTTCGCTGCTCTTGTAGATATACTGAGCCTCGACGAGCCGGGCCTCCGCGTCGAAGAGCGCCGTCGTCGCGCGGACCACCTCGACGATCGGGCTCAGGCCGAGCCGGTAGCGCTCCTGGGCAAGCTGGAGCGCCTCCTTGGCGTAGGCGACACGCTCACGCTCCAGAGGAATCTGCTCCGCGTTGGTCGCCTGGGCGAGGTGGGCGCGGACGACCTGGAGCCCGACCTCGTTGGCCAGTTGCTGAAGCTCCTGCACCGCCTCCCCGCGGCGGTGCCGGGCTTCCTTGATCTGGTTGGTGATCCGGAACCCGGTGAAGATCGGCAGCTTGGCCGTGGCGCCGGCCCCCCAAAAGGGCGCCAGTCCGTCCTTCGGGATCCCGCTGTCGTGCACGTCGCCGTATTGCGTGAGTCCGATCGTGCCGACGGCGGTGATAGAGCCGAAGTGGAGCGCCTGTGCCGCCTGGATCGCGGCGTCCTTGGCCTGAATCCGGTCTTGCGCGCCGAGCAGCTCCGGCCGCTGCTGGAGGGCCTCGCTCAGGAGGGACTCGACCGTCGACGGCGGCTCTGGCTCCACGGGCAGCCGTTCCAGCACGTACCGGTTGGCGCCCTGTAACCCCATGGCATGATTCAGCACGGCGAAGCGCCGCGCCAGCTCGTTCTTGGCCTGAATCAGGGCCAGCTCAGCGTTGGCCACCTCCACAAGCACGAGATCCAGGTCGAGCTTGGACTTGAGCTCGCGCCGGTAGAGGGTCCGGACCTGCTCGGCGAGGGTCCGACGCTGCGTGAGCGCAGCCTCGGCGACCTCCACGAGACGCTCCTGCATCAGGCAGTGGAAGTAGGCTTGCTGGACGTTCAGGACGACGAGCGCCCTGTGGGTCAGGATCTCTTTCTCGCTCGCGGCCTGGTCGGCCTGACTCGCCAGGATCCGATGGCCGGTGGTACCGAAGTCGGTGAGAAGCTGGTTGAGAATCAGGCCTCCCGTCACCATGTTCTGATTGTGGTGGGGCAGGGCGCCGCCCGGGTCGAAGCCGTGCCCGCCGCGGTCGTGGACGACCTTGCCGTCGGCGCTGACGATACGCATGGCGCCGGCGCTGCCAGCCGCCGAGGCTTCAAGCCAGGGATAGAGCTGGCCTTCAGTTTGCTTGACGATCGCCTTGGCGGCGAGCGCCGCGTACCGGGCCCGATCCAGCAGGGGGTGGGTGGCCAAGCCGATGCGGACCGCCTGCTCCAGGCTCAGCGTCGAGCCGGGCGGCGGGACAGTCGGCGCGGAGTTGCCCTCTGCGCCGACCGCGCGCGTCAGCGGGAGCGCAAGCAGCAGGCCCAGCAGGATCGCAAACACCGGTGCTGGCATACGCGGGCCTCCACCGTCACATCTTCTGCCGGGCCGGCTTGCCGCTCGGCAGATTGTAGGGCACTGCCTCGACGGCCTGCCCGTCGGCCAGGGCGGCCTTTCCGACGACCACCACATCCTCGTCCCCCGTGAGGCCCTCCGTGATCTCGATCCAGACGCCGTCGTCAATGCCAGTCTTGACCGGGACCTTGCGGGTCCTGCCCCGCTCGACCACGAATACCGCGGCGTCGCCGGCATCTTTGCCCGTCACGATCGCCGCCGGCGGGAGCGCCAGGGCGTGCGCGTGCCGTTCCAGGTCGAGCGTCGCCGTCCCAAACATGCCCGGGTGTAGCAGGTGCGCCTCGTTCGGCAGATCAATTTCTACCAGCAGGGTCCGCGTGGCCGGATCGAGCGCCTCCGTCGTCCTGGTGATCGCGCCGGTGAACGTGCGGTCCGGCAGCTCGTCCACCGTGAGTGAGGCTGGCACCCCCGGCTTGGCGAGCAACGCGGCTTCCTGAGGGACGCTGGCGTAGACGCGGACCGTCGTGGTGTCCATGATGGTGAGCAGCGGCGCCGCTTGGGTGGCTGAACCGACCGCGGCCTGGATCAGGGCCCCGGGGTCGGCAAAGCGGGCGGTGATGACTCCCGAGAAGGGTGCGTACACCTTGGTATAGGAGAGCAGGGTGCGCCGGCTGTCGCGGACATGCTTGGCGGCCTCAGCGGCGGCCGCGGCCATGTCCACGTCCTGCTTGGCGATCATGTCCGGGTTGTCCTTCCACACGCTCAGGTACCGCTCATGGGTGATCTTCTTGATAGCGTAATCGGCTTCGGCCTGCTTGTACTGGTCCTCGATCTCCGGCGCGTCAATGACCGCGAGGAGCTGCCCTTGCCGGACCTGGTCGCCCTTGTCCACCCCGATCCATTTCAAGTAGCCGGGCACCTTGGCGTACAGGGTGGCCTGGTAAAAGGGAGAGATGTTGGCCGGCAGGCTGAGCGACCGCACGAGGTCGCGCCGTTGCGGCTTCAGGACCTGGACCGGTCGGGCCTCGCCGACGGCCGTGTCCTGGGTCCCCGCCGCGGACCCGCCCGGAGCGAGGGAGGAAGAATCCGTCCGGTATTGGCCGCCGGCAATCACCAGGACGAGGATCAGGAGGAATAGGGCGCTCGCGCCCAATCCGATTCCGAGCAGCCGCCGGCCGCGGAGGGCGGGCCGTGGCGGCGCCGGAGCTGCCGAGTCTGTCACGTCGTCTGAGTCCGGCCCGACCGGGCGCTCCGAGCGCGTCGCGAGCCTCTCCTGCCCCGGCCCGCTCATCACGCCGTTCCCTCCAACGCGTGCAGGCGGGTGACCGAGCGGCGCCGCACGAGCGCGTGCAGGACCGGGATGAAGAACAGGGTCATGAAGGTGGAGATCGTGAGCCCGCCGATCACCGCGCGAGCCAGCGGCATGTTCGCCTCGCTGCCCTCGCCGATCCCCAGCGCCATCGGCGCGAGGCCCATGATCGTCGCCAACGAGGTCATGAGGATCGGGCGGATGCGGAGCCGGCCCGCCTCGACGACTGCCTCCTCCAGCGGCAGGCCCTCGCGCAGCCGGTTGTTGGCGAAGTCCACGAGCAGCACACTGTTCGAGACCACGATGCCGATCATCATCAGGGTTCCGATGAGCGATTCGACGTTGACCGAGGTGTCGGTTAGCAGCAGCATCCAGATGACGCCGATGAAACCCAGCGGGACCGCGAACATGATCACGAACGGGTCGAGATAGGACCGGAACAGCCCGACCATGACCAGGTAGATCAGCAGCATCGCCAGCGGCAACGTGCCCGCGAAGCCAGCGAGCGCCGCCCGCATCGCGTCCACCTCGCCTTTGAAGGTGACGAGCACATCCTTGGGCAGCGCGATCCCGGCGACCGCCCGCTCCACCTCGCCGGCCACCCGTCCCAGATCGTTCCCCGGGACGCTGACCAGCACGTCAATGGTCCGTTGCAGGTTGTAGTGGTCCACGGTCTCCGGGCCGGTGGTCCGGGTCACGTCGGCGAACTCGCGGAGCAGGACCGGCGCCGTGGTGTTGGGCTTGACCCCGGGCAACGCGGCCACCGCGTTGAAGGGGGTCTGCGCCATCGCCAGGGCACTACCCCGCAGGCGCGTGGCGCCCACCGTGTAGAGACTGGGATGGTCCACCTGGGCGACCAGCGGCATGTTAAGGAAGTCCTCGAACTTGACGAGGACCTGCTCGGCGTATTGGGTCACGACGAAATAGGCGTTGTTGGACCTCGGATCGATCCAATAGCCAGGATTCAGCGTCACGTTCGAGCTGAGCCCGGTGATGAGGTCCTTTACGACCCGCGTCTCGTCCAGGCCCACGTAGACGGCCTTCGCGCGGTTCACGTCGAGGTGGATCTCCGGATAGTCCATGCCTTGGCGGACCTGGACATCCGCCGTGCCAGGGACGCGGGCGGCGAGGTCTCGGATCTGCCCCGCGACCGCGGCGAGGTCGGCGAGGTCGGGCCCGCTCACCTTGATGTCAATGGGCGCGGGCAGCCCGAAGTTGATCACATCGCTCACGATGCCGCCGGTCTGGAAGGAGTATTTCAGACCCGGGATCTCCTTGTTCAGCCGCGCGCGCAGCCTGGCGACGATCTCGTCCGTCCGGACGCGGTGGTCCTTCTTGAGGGCAACCAGGATGAAGGCCTGGTGGGGACCGTTGACCGGCGTGTAGAGCACCATCCAGCCTTGGGGGAGCCCGATGTTGGAGACGATCTGCTCGATCTCGGATCCGGGGATTTCCTCGCGCACGATCGCCTCGATCTGCGCGGTGATTGCCTCGGTCTTCTCGATCCGTGTCCCGTCCGGCGCAGCGAGGTTCAGGATGAACTGGCCGGCGTCCACCTTGGGAAAGAACTCCGTGGCCAGCCGGGGCGCCGCGAAGAGCGAGCCGATGAAGACGCCGGTCACCGTCGCCACGACGAGGCCCTTGTGGGCCAGGCACCAGCGGAGCGCCCGGACGTACCGCGCAACGAAGGGATTCCACAGGTCCAGCCGATGCCAGACCTCGACCAGCCGGCCGGCCAGGGGCGCGCGGGACCGGGGCGCCTCATGCTCGTGCCGCAGGAGCCGCTCCATTGTTACGGGGGCGACGGTGAGCGCGACGACGTAAGAAGCGATCATCGCATAGGCGACGGCCAGCGACAGAGGCACGAACAGAAACTTGATCACCCCGGTGAAGAAGGCGATGGGCAGGAAGACGAGGAAGACTGTGATCGTGATCACGAGCATCGGCAACGCGACCTCGCTCACGGCGTCCGCAGCGGCTTCCATCGAGGACTTGCCCATCGCCAGATGCCGGTGGAAGTTCTCTACGACCACGATTGCGTCGTCTACCAGCCGCCCAACCGCCAGCGCCAATCCGCCGAGCGTCATAATGTTGATCGTGTGGCCAGTGAAGTAGAGCCCGATGAAAGCGGCGGTCACGGACAGCGGGATCGCGAGCGCGACGATGAGCGTGGAGCGCAGGCTGCCCAAGAACAGGAGCACCATCAGGCAGGCGAGCCCGCCGCCCAGGAGCCCTTCGTGCTCCAGCGTCCGGATGGCCTGCCGGATGTAGATCGATTGGTCGAAGAGCAGCTTGACCGTCAGCTCCTTGGGGATACCGATCAGCTTCGGGAGCACCTCCTTGATCCCGTCAATCACCTGCAGCGTATTCGCACCGGCCTGCTTCATGATCGGGAGATAGACTGCTCGGTGCCCGTTGATCCGCACCACGTTCGTTTGGATCATGGTCGAGTCCACGGCTCGCCCGACATCCTTCAGGAACACCGGGACGCCGTTGACGGTCTTGATCGGGATCTCGTTCATCTGGTCCACGAACCGGATCATGCTGTTCGTATAGACGTTGTAATCGAAATCTCCGATCTTGACGTTCCCGGCCGGGAGCAGCGCGCTCTGCCGGTTGACCGCGTCCACGATTTCTTCGGTGGAGACGCTCCGGGCGAGCATCCGCTCGCGGTCCATGAAGACCGTGATCTGCCGCACGGTGCCGCCGAACGTGGTCGGGTACATGATCCCCGGGACCGTGCCGAGCTGCGGCCGCACGGTGAAGTAGGCTAGGTCCCGCACCTCCTTCTCGCCCAACGTCTCGCTGCTGGTCGTCTGAATCGCAATCGGGAGGCTGGCGGCGCCGAACTTGATGATGATCGGCGGGAAGATGCCCTGGGGGAGGTAGCGCAAGTTCGCGTAGGTGAGGCTGGTCACCTCGGCGAGCCCCGCGTTCACGTCGTAGGAGGGATGGAAATAGACCTTGATCAGGCTGACCCCCGGCAGCGAGCGGGACTCGATGTGCTCGACGTAAGAGGCCTGCAGGAAGGCCTGCTCGAGCCGGAGCGTGATGGCCCCCTCCACCTCCGAAGGCCCCATGCCTTTGTAGAAGGTCGCGACGGCGACGACAGGCAGGTTAATCTCGGGAAAGATATCCACCACCATCTTCTGGTAGGAGACGACCCCGAGGAGGATGACAATCAGGCTGATCGCTACGACGGCGTAAGGGTTCTTCAGCGAGGCACGGACCATCAGGAAGGATCTCCACGGCTCTCTCTACGGCCTTGGGCATCCCACGAAGCAGCAATTCCGGTGCCATGGCCCAGCTTGAATGCAATCGGGCATTTTGCGCCGAGGCGAGCCCAGCCTCCGGTGTCAGTGAGCGGTTCCGCACATAACGCACAGTGCGGAGTGAAGGTGCTTACTCGCCTCGCAGAGCCTGTTTGATCAACTAGGCGTCAACCTTCAATCGTTGACGTTCCAAGGCATGGCGCTGTTCTCGGAAATCCCGCAGGGTTGTTGCAAATCGTTGCCCAGGCGTGGATCCCCTCCGCGCTAGGCGGGACCGTTCTTGGGGATGGGCCTTCGCCCGCTGACGCTGCACCCGGGCAAAGACGTGGATCATATCGGCTTGCCCAGCATCACAGCTCCCCCTCCGCCAAACGCGAGCCAGAATGCGATTAGGCGAACCGGCTGGGCAGGACGCTGACATGTCATGAGCGAACGATTCCTGGAAGGCTAGGTAGTCTCGCCATGCCCGTGATGACATCATACTTTACATTATGTAATGTAAAATGATATTCTCCTGACGTTCGGAACATGGGAGGCCAATGCGCTTGGCTCTCCATTGACGGTTCCTACCTCGTCTCGTTCGTCGTCAGGAAAGGAGGAGTCATGGTTCCGCGAATGCCTGCTGGCGTCTGGGCTGCACTTGGGCTGAGTCTGGCGGTGTGGCTGTCCCCCACCCCGGTTCTTGCGGACTTGGATGACGTCTGTCTGCGCTGCTACAACTTCCTTAACGCTATCTTTCGGCCAACTCCGGCGGAGGACATCGAGAAGTACCGGAAAAGCTGGAATCCTTTCGCCGCTGGGCCCATGCTCAATCCGGCGATCGACATTCAACCCAAAGGGCAGACCGTCGTGCACCCCTACGTCTTCGGGCAAACGGGCCATACCCTCTTCGGGAATCAGTTCGGAACCAACACGACGAACAATCCGACCCATTTAAGCGCCTCCCTGTTTCTGCTCCCGTACGAGTATGGGATCACCGATTCTCTCGAGGGCGTGATCGCGTTGAGCTGGGTGGACTGGTTCGCCACCCAACAACACGGCAGCCCGAGTGACAGTCGAAATGCGCACGGGCTGGGGGATACCTCGCTGTTTCTTAAGCACCGGCTCGCCGTGCAGGATCCGGATTCATGGCGCCCCACCGTGACCTGGTTTCACGGGTGGGTTCTGCCGAGCAGCAAGTGGGCGGACACAATGCCGATCCCCGGGGGCTTTGCGCCCATCGGGCGGCTTCCTTCCACGCGCTTTGGTGACCAGACGTTCACCGAGGGGATCATGTTGCGTAAAAACCTGAGGCCGCTCCGCCTCATGGCCGCCGGTTACTATTCGTACGGGACGCCGGGGAACGCCGGAGGCGTGCACAAGTATGGGGGCGATCTCATCAACTGGCGGGTAATGGTCGAACATGTTCTGGACGATGCCCGTGGTTTTGGCTATGTGATCGAATTCATGGGCCTCCACGGGCTGGCTTGGCGGCTAGACGGGCACGGTGTGAATATTGCCGCGCCTGCCGTAACGACCCACCCCCACAATACGCCGGTCTTCAATATCCTGGGGGTCCAGCCGACCATCGAATACAAGTTTTCCAACAACATCGTGGTCGCCGGCGGCGTACTCTTCACCCCCTTCGGGCAAAATAATCTGAACGCGATCTATCCGAATTTGACCCTCTACTATTACTGGGGCAGCAAAGGACGGCCGGTGTTGATGCGGTAACGCGTTCAGGATGGTTTGGCTGTGCAGGGTAACCCAGACTGGCCTGCGGAAATCGCTCGCGTCTGGCTAACGGATTCGCTGACAGCGAGTGGCGGCGAGGTATGATCAAAAAGTGTGGAAATAGGAAAAAGGCGGTGGCATCCTCTCG
>CAZTUO010000054.1:4394-13788 GCA_964616355.1 uncultured Nitrospira sp. | reverse complement strand
GAGAAGGTCCAGCTCCTCAAGCCGGCGATCCTGATCGGCGACGTCCACACCCCCTCGATCTCCATTGAGGACGGCGCGCATTTCCACGGGGCCTGCGACATGGGGGCCGACAAGTGGAAGGAAGAGGAGCGTCAGGAGCTCGAGAACGTCCACAACCTCTCCGCCCACCGAGGCAAGGTCCGGGCGCAAGACTTCCAGCCATGACGAGACCGACGGTCCTTCTCGGCATGAGCGGCGGCGTGGACAGCTCCGTCGCCGCCATGCTGCTCGTCGAGCAGGGCTACCAGGTTCAGGGCGTCACCCTCCAGGTCTGGGAGCCCGAGGATCCCGACACCGCCCCCTCCAAGCGCTGGCAGGAGCGTGGGTGTTGCAAGGTCGGCCTGGCCCGGTACGTGGCGCAGCGCCTGGCCATCCCGCACGAGGTGGTGGACGCGCGCGCCGCCTTCCGCACGGCGGTCATTGACGACTTTCTGGCCGGCTACCAGGCGGGGCTCACGCCCAACCCCTGCGTCCGGTGCAACGAGCGGGTCAAGATCCGCGCCCTCGCCCAGTTGGCCGAAGACCGCGGCCTTGACTTCGTCGCCACGGGCCACTATGCCCGCGTGGTGCCGGGCGCCCCGCCGACCCTCCGCCGCGCCCGGGACGCGCGCAAGGACCAGACCTATTTCCTGTACCGACTCGCCCCCGGGTGGCTGTCCCGGCTGCGCTTCCCGGTCGGCGAGCTGCTCAAGGCGGAGGTCTGGGAGCGCGCCGCCGCGCTGGGGCTGCCCGCCGACGAACTGAAGGAGAGCCAGGAAATCTGCTTCGTGTCGCAGGGGGACTACCGCACCTTCATCGAGCGGGAGGCGCCGGAGGCCAGGAGACCCGGGCCCTTGGTGGATCAGGAGGGCCGCGTCCTGGGGCAGCATCCCGGCATCGCGTTCTTCACGCCCGGCCAGCGGCGCGGCCTCGGCGTCGCCGCTGGCCAGCGCCTCTACGTCCAGCGGGTGATTCCGGAGAGTGCGACGGTCGTCCTGGGCCCCGAGGAGCATCTCTACCGGACCGACTGCCAGGTGGCGGACCTCAACCTGCTCGACCCGGCGCTTGCCGCGCAGCCCATGCGCGCGCACGTGAAGATCCGCTACGCCAGCCCGGCCGCACCGGCCACCCTGGTCCCCGACGCAGCCGACGGGACGATCACCGTTCGCTTCGACGAGCCGCAGCGCGCCCTCAGCCCCGGGCAGTCAGCCGTCTTCTACGAGGCCGACCGCGTCCTCGGCGGCGGGATCATCCAGTAACGCCGCTCGGCGCTCGCCCGGACCGGCGAGCGCCAGCGGGACAGCCTCGCGCCTGCATGCCGAACCGCGCCGACCGCCACGAAAGCCAGCCGCATGCCCCGTCGTCCTGCCACGAGCCCGAGCGGCCCGCGGTCGCCGACGTGCTCGTGCCGCGGCGAGTCCCTGGCCCCTTCACCTACGCGGTGCCCGCGGGGCTCCGGGCACGCCTCGTCGTCGGCAGCCTCGTGCTGGTCCCCTTCGGACCGGCCGCGAGCGCCGGCGTGGTCGTCGCGCTCGACCCGCCGGCCCAGACTCCGCGTCCCGGGCCGCTGCGGGAGATCCAGGCGCTCCTCGACCGCTCGCCGGCCGAGCCGGCCCTGCCCGGACCGCTCCTGGCGCTGACCCGCGACGTCGCCACGACCTACCTGGCCCCCTGGGGGCAATGTCTCCGGATCCTGCTGCCGAGGTCCGCCGCCCGACCCGTCCTCCACCGCTACCGCCTCACCGACCAGGGACGCCTGGCCCTCGACCGCGGCGGCCGCCTCTCGACCAGTGCCAGAACCCTCCTGGCCACGCTCGCCACCGCGCCGCAGCCGCTCGATCGGGAGGCCTTGCGACGCGCGCTCCCCCGTTCCCTCGCCCGCACGCTTCCCGCCGCGACGCGCCGCGGGTTCATCGAGGCCCTCTCCGAGGACGACGCGGCACGGCTTCCCTCCACGAGCGTCGCCCCGGAGCGGCACCATCCCCCTGCAACCGTCACGGCCCCCGTCGGAGTGGCCTGGTGGCCCGCCCTGCTCGCGGCCCTCGCCGAGCACTGCCCCGCCGCTTTCCTGCTCAGAGGGGCCGCGCCCGACCGCTGGGCCACGCTCTTCGACGCGGCGCAGGCCGCGCTCAGCCACGGCCGGCAAACGCTCGTCATCGCGCCCGAGCAGGCGGCCGCGGCAGCCATCGCGGCCCAGGCCGCCGCCCGCTGGCCCGACCGCGTCGTCCTGTTCCACGGCGGGCTCTCCGACGCGCTCCGTGCTCGAACGTGGTGGCGCATCCGGGATGGCGCCGCCGGCCTCGTGATCGGCACCCGATCGGCCGTCTTCGCGCCCTTGCCATGCCTTGGACTGATCTGGGTGGACGACGAGGACGATCTATCGCTCAAGGAAGAGCAGGAGCCGCGCTACCACGCGCGAGAGGCCGCCCGGCTGCGCGCCCACCGGGAAGGTGCGGCCCTCGTCCTCAGCTCGGCCCATCCCCTGCTGGAGACCAGCCAGTCCTTCCCGGCCTCTGCCACCGCGGCCCTTCCGGCCGCGGGCCCGACCGCGCGGCCGGCGATCCAGCTCGTCGATCTCCGCCAGCTCCCTGCCAGGACCCTGCTCTCGGAGCCCCTGCTCGACGGCCTCCGAACTGCCCTGGATGCGAAGACCGGCGCGATCCTGTTTCTCGATCGGAAGGGGTTTGCGCCCGCGCTCCTCTGCCGGGCCTGCGGCGAGGCGCCGCGCTGCCGCCGGTGCAGCGTGACCCTGACGTTCTACCGCACCGCAGGCCGGCTCGCCTGTCACTATTGCGGGGCGACCCTGCCGGTCCCGGACACCTGCCCTGGTTGCCTTGCCCCGCGCCTGGAGCCCATCGGGCTCGGAACCGAGCGCCTGGAGGCCGAGCTGCGCCGCACGTTTCCCGACGCCCGCATCGCGCGGCTCGACCGGGCCAGCGTGCGAACGCCCACCCAGGCGGAGGTTCTCCGCCGCCACCTGGCTTCTGGCGCCGTGGACATCCTGATCGGCACGCGGATGTTGTTCCAGGGGCCGCCGCTGCCGCGCGTCGGATTCGTCGGACTCCCCGACGCCGACTCCGGCTTCCACCTCCCGGATTTCCGCGCCGCCGAGCGGCTCTACCACGCCCTGCTCGACGCCGTGGCCCTCGCGCGGCCAGCCGCCCAGGGGGGCCGGCTGGTCCTCCAGACCTATCTACCGACCCAGCCTGCGATCGCTGCGGTGCTGGCCGACGACCCCAGCCGGTTCGTCGAGCCCGAGCTGGCTGCGCGCCGGGCGCTGGGCTATCCGCCCTTCACCCGTCTGATCGCCCTCCGCGTCACCGGACCCGATCCGGCGCAGGTGCAGGAGGCCGCGCGCCGCTGGGTCGCGTGCCTGGCGAAACAGGGCCCGCGTCGGATCGAGGCGCTGGGCCCGGTGCCCGCGCCCGTGGCCGTGGTCCGGGGCCGCCATCGCTGGCACATCCTGGTCAGATCGGAAGACCGCGACGCGGTTCGCCAAGCCGTCGCGGCGACGCTCGAGCCGATGCGGCGAACCGTCTCGCGCGCGGTGCGGTTGGACGTGGACGTGGATCCGGTGGAGATGGTGTAGGCGGTGCGCGCTACCGCCGCGGGCGGCGCAGGCCCGCGCCCGGTGGCAGGTCGGCCGGCGGTCCCTGCTCGCCCGCAGGAGCCCCTGGACCGGCCGGCGCCTCGCCTCCGGCCCGGCGGGCGACCATCCGGAAGATGCCGTAGGAGAAACTCAGCCAGAAGATCGCCGCGAAGCCCCCCGCGAGCACCGATCGGGCGATCTCGCCCATCTGCTCGCTCGTGGGCTCAGCGGTGAGCGCGCGGATGTGCACCATCGTCGCGATCGGCCAGGCCAGGCTCTCCAGCCCCAGCAACAGCGTCGCCCAGGCCCAGACGAGGCCGATGGTGGTCCCGCGCCAGACCAACAGGGCGGCGACGCCGACCGCAGCCGCGGCGGTCACCAACGCAGGGGGCTGCCCCGCCATCAACCAGAATCCGACGGTCACCACCAGGCTGCCGAGGACGGCGTTCAGCTTCGGCGTCCAGACCATCATCGCCTCGTTGGCGGACCGGGGGCAGTGTGCCGGCTTCCTGCCGCCCTGTCAATCCCGCGTCAGCTTGCACCGCCGTCGCCCATCCGCTATGGTCACGGTGAGGAGACATGCCCTACCCCATCGTCTTCACCGACCTGGACGGCACCCTACTCGACGCAGCCACCTATACCTTTGACGCCGCCCAGGAGGCCCTCGACGCGCTCCGCGCCCGCGCGGTGCCGCTGATCCTCGTCTCCAGCAAGACGCGGGCAGAGATGGAGCCCCTCCGGCATCGCCTCGGGCTGGCCGATCCCTTCGTCGTGGAGAACGGCGGCGCGGTCTTTATCCCCAAGGGCTACTTTCCCTTCCCGGTCCTCTGGGCCGAGGTGCGCGGCACCTTCCAAGTGATCGAGCTGGGCACGCCCTGCGCTCGCCTGCGGACCGCGCTCAAGGAGATCGGGCAGGCTGTCGGGTGCCGGCTCGCCGGCTTCGGGAACATGTCGCTGGACCAGGTCATGTCGCTGACGGGGCTGCCCTACCAGGAGGCGGTCCTCGCGAAGCAGCGCGAGTACGACGAGCCCTTTCTCATTGAAGGACCCGGGAACCTGGCCGGCGCCGTCCGGCGCATGGCCGAGGCGCGCGGGCTTCGCTGCACCAGGGGAGGGCGGTTCTACCACCTGCTGGGCGACAGCGACAAGGGCAAGGCCTGCCAGATCCTCATTGACTGTTACCGACAGGTCGCGAGCCGACAGGGGCAGCCGCTTCTGACCATCGCCCTCGGCGACAGCCTCAACGACCTGCCGATGTTGGCCCTCGCCGACCGGCCCGTGCTTGTCCGGAGACCGGATGGTTCGTACGACAAGGCCGCCTGGGCCCCCGGGCTCGTGCGGACCGACGGGATCGGCCCGTCCGGATGGAATCAGGCCATCCTGGACATCCTCAAGGCCGTCTGACCCCCCAAGGAGGATCGTGCCATGGAACCCAAAGACCGCTATATCCGCAAGCTGGAAGACCAGCTCAAGGAATGGAGCGTGAAGATCGGGCAGTGGGCCGCGCGCGCGGAGCATGCGGAGGAACGGGTCAAGCAGGAGTACGCCCGGCAGATCCAGGACCTGCGGGCCAGGCAGGACGCCGCGCAGGCTAAGTGGAAAGCGCTCAAGGCCGCCAGCGAAGAAGCCTGGCCCCTCCTCAAGGACGGGGCCGACCGCGCCTGGCCCGACCTCAAGACCGCCTACGAGGCCGCCCTCGCCAAGTTCAAGTGAGCGGCCGCACTCAGCCCGAAGCCGACACTCTGGAGCCTCACGGCGGGGCCGGCGCCGTCAGGCCCGACGAGGCGACGGCGGAGCGCGTCGTCCCAGTCACGGTCAGGCGAAGAACCGTAGCCACAGATAGGCCGCGCTGATGGCCACCGAGCCGAGCATCACGGGAAAGCCCAGCGCGGCGAACCGCCAGAAGCTGATCCCATAGCCGGCGCGGCGCGCGAGATCCACGATGACCACGTTCGCCGTCGCCCCGATCAGCGTGCCGTTGCCGCCGAGGCAGGCGCCCAGCGCCAGCGCCCACCAAAGCGGGAGGATGTCCGGCTGGTGCACGAGCGCGGAGTACTCGGTCGCTTCCGGGTGGAGCGACCGGGCCAGGTCCACGATCAGCGGGTTCATGGCCGCGACGTAGGGAATGTTGTCCACGACGGCGGAGAAGAGGGCCGAGCCCAGCAGCACGCTGAACGTCGTGCTGGCCGGGTTCCCCCGCGTGAGCAGGACCAGCTCGTCCGCCAGGGATCGGATCGCCCCGACCTTGACCAGCCCGCCGACGAGGATGAAGAGCCCAATGAAGAAGAAGATCGTCTTCCACTCGACTTCGGTCAGGTAGTCCAGCTCCTCCCCCTGCTCGCCGCCCCCGTGGCCGTGGCCGACCAGCATGAACAGGCTCGCGCCCAGCAGCGCGACCGTGGCCGGCTCCAGATGGACGAGCCCGTGCACGCAGAAGCCGACCGTCGTGAGGGCGAGGAGCCAGACGCACTGGACCAGGAGCCGCCGGTCCCGGACCGCGTCCCGCGCGCGGAGGCCGAGCAGCGCCTCCCGGAGCTGCGGCGCGACCGTCAGCGAGCGGCCGGCCACGAGCCAGAGGGCCCCGAGGAACGCGGCCATGATGAGGAGGACGACGGGGCCCAACGTCACGAGAAACTGCATGTAGCTCAGCTCGGCCTTGCTCGCGATCATGATGTTGGGCGGATCGCCGACCAGGGTGGCCGTCCCGCCGATGTTCGAGGCCAGCGCCTCGCTGACGAGGAAGGAGACCGGGTTCAGCTCCAGCCGCCGGCAGATCTCCAGCGTCACCGGAGCCATGAGCAGGACGGTCGTCACGTTGTCCAGCAGGGCCGAGAGCCCCGCCGTGATGAGGGCCAGGAGCACGAGCATCCGGAAGGGCCGGGCCTTCGCCCGCTTGGCCGCCCAGATGGCGAGCACCTCGAACAGCCCGGTCTTCCGCGTGATGTTTACGATGACCATCATCCCGATCAGCAGGAAAATGACGTTGTAGTCCACCCCGTAGTCCGGGGAATAGAAGGCCTCCTCCTGGGTGACCACCCCGAGGCTGATCATGAGGGCCGCGCCGAACAGCGCGACGATGGTCTTGTGGATCCGCTCGGTGACGATCGCCAGGTAGGACGCCCCGAAGATCAGCAGCGCTACCGTCACATCGTTCATCCGCTCTCCTCACGACCCACGGCGGCGCGCACGGGGCGATCCGTTCGCCCGCGCCCCGGTTCAGGCATCGCACAGTGGTCCCCCTTGCGCAAGGGATCTCGCCCTCGCCCGGGGGGAATCAGGACCGGGCCTTGGAGTCCGCGGCGGACGCTGGCGGCGGCCCGCCGAACCCGGCAAACACGCGGCCGTAGGCCTTGCCCACAGCCGTGCGCTCGATGAGGAACACGAGCAGGGCGGTCAGCAGGATGCTGAACAGGACCACCGCATAGGTGACATCCCGCATGAGCTCGCCCCCCGGGACGCCCGCCTGCAACGGGATCGCGGACAGGACGACGGCCGCCAGGCCCTTGGGGGCCATGGCCGCCATGAGCGACGCGTCGGCAGCCGGCGTGGCCCGCTGGACGGACGACCGGACGACCGGCAGCCGCAGCAGGTAGATCGCGAGCGTCAGCGCCCCGGCGATCGAGACCACGAGCACGTCCGTCAGCCGCACGGAGAGGCCCACGTAGACGAAGAAGAAGGTTTTCAGCAGGAACGCGACCTCGGCGAAGAAGACCCGCTCCGTCTCGTTGAAGGCGAGCGGCACCAGCGGCGTGAGCTGCTTCAGCCGGGGCAGCTCCACCGACTGGATGTTGCCGAGCGTGATGCCGAAGGCCAGGGCCGCGATGTATCCGCTGAAGCCGAGCTGCTCCGTCAGCCCGAAGACGACGAAGAGAAACGCCGGCGTCGTGAACACCGCGTGCTGCAGGTTGCGCACCTTGTGCAGCAGCATGGACCAGAAGAAGCCGCTGGCCACGCCCAGAATGGAGGCCAGGACGAAGGAGGAGAGGATCGCGCCGATGACCAGGCCGACCCGCAGTTCCCCGAGCTTGTAGAGCTCGACCAGCGCGATCGTCACGACGATGCTGAGGACGTCGCTCACGGCGGATTCGAGAAACAGGATCGTCCGGCTCTCGTCCTGGATGTCGAGCTGCCTGACCAGCGGGATCACGACGGTCGGCGAGGTGGACCCGACGATCGCGCCGAGCATGAAGGCGGCCACGGGGTCCAGGCCGGTGAGCGCAAGTGCGCAGGCGCCCACCGCGGCGGTCGTCACCGCGAAGCTGGCCAGCGTCAGCGCGAGCGTGCCGCGGACCGCCTGCCGGAGCACCGAGAGGCTGAGCCCGATCCCCTCCTCGAACAGGAGGATGATCAGCGTGATGGTCGTGAAGACCGGCCCGACCGCGCCGAAGTGCTCCGGCTGCACGAGCCCGAGCACGGGCCCGAGCAGCAATCCGATGAGGATCAGCCAGAGCACGTCGGGCAGCCGGGTGTGCTCGAACACCGCGGTGAACAGGTGGGCGAGGAAGACCAGCAGGCCGATGGCGGTGATCGCGAGGGCGACGTCCATGCATCCTCAGCGCTCGCGGCCTCTCTCCCCCGCGGAGAGATCGGCCCGTCGGGGGTGGCGCGCGTAGTCCGCGCGCGACCGCCGCGCGCGGCTTGCCCCGCGCCTCAGTGCCGCCGGGCGGCGCCCTCCAGGTGACACGTGAGCGGCGGCGGCCGTGGCTCGTGAGCGGTCCCACCCGGCTCGCCGATTATAATGGCCCTGCCGATCCTGCACCAGCCCCGCGCGTCTTCGCTTGACATTTCCGCCCGCGACCCAGTAGACACGTCAGGCCGTTCCGTAGAATCCACAAAGGACGCGCACCGTTGTCGCCGGACTGCCGCAGGAGCCATGCCGAGACCTGAGCCGCTCGTGGGACCGCTCGCCGGGCTGGTCCTGGCGCTCGTGGCTGGTCCGGCCCTCGCCGAATCGCCCGACACTTCCACGGACTGGCACTACGGGGCCTACCTGGACCTCGCCTACGCGGTGGACTTCAACTTTCCGGAAAACCACAAGTGGCGCAGCAAGACGACGACGCCCCGCGTCAACGAGTTCACCCCCAACATGATCATGGGCTATGTGCGCAAGGACGTCTCACCCGATGCCCGCTGGGGCATGGAATTCGGCGTCATGGGGGGCGACGATACCGACGGGCTCGTGCCCCTGGCGATCCCGGGGCGGCAGGACCCGATGGGCAGCGCCGACGCCCTCCGGCACTTCGCGCGCGCGAACGTCTCCTACCTCGCGCCGGTCGGAAACGGCCTGACGCTCACCGCAGGCCTCATGAACAGCTACATCGGCTACGAGAGCCTCTTCACCCGGGATAACCCGACCTACACGCGGGCCTACATGTCGGACAACTCGCCGTACCTGGTCTTCGGGGTCGCCGCGACCTACCCGGTCCACGAGCGCGTCGCCCTGGGCCTCTACGTGATCAACGGCTATAACTACCTCTCCCACATCAACAACCAGCCCCGCTACGGCACCCAGGTCCAGTGGAAGGTGACCGAGCGCCTGACCTTCACCCACAACCTCTTCTACGGCCCGGAGCAGGCGAACACCACCTTGAAATACTGGCGCGCGTTCACGAACAATGTGCTGGAGTGGCGCCCCGACCGGCTGACCCTCGGCGCCGCCTACGACTTCGGGGCCGAGAAGGCCGCCACTCTCCCGACCAGCCCCCAGGTCTTCTGGACGACGGGCGCCCTGTTCGGGCGCTGGCACGTCGCCGGCCCCTGGAGCGTCGCGCTCCGGCCGGAGTTCTA
>CAZTUO010000054.1:0-4384 GCA_964616355.1 uncultured Nitrospira sp. | reverse complement strand
GACCGTTACGGCTGGATCACTGGGGCCGAGCAGTTCATCCGAGCGATCACGACGACGCTGGAATACCGGCTGGCGCTCGCCCGCCAGACCGCCGTCATGCGGCTGGAATATCGGTACGATGAGTCCACCGGCAGGCAGGGCGGATTCTTCACGCGGGGCCTCCTCTCGCCGGGCCGCCCCCAGCTGACGAGGGACCAGCAGCTTTTACTGTTCTCCGTCATCTGGTCCTACGATTCCTGACCCGGAGCGGCGCCGGCGCTGAGATTCCAGTAGAACCCCGCAACCCTTCTGCCGTAAGATGCGACCCGAAGCCCGGCGGGAACACCAGACCCGGGGCGTCTGACCTGACCGAACGAGGAGCCATCCGATGCGTCTTCGCGGCCTCATCGTCCTGAGCGTGCTGTGCGCGACCGTTCCCTGGCCATTCGCCCTCCGCGCAGCCGATCTGCGCGGCCAGCTCACCGTGGCCGGCCACGGGCCGGAGCAGGAGGTCCTCCAGTCGCTCGCCCGGGCCTTCGAGAAGGCCCATCCCGGGACCGCCGTCGAGATCAAGTGGAGCCGGTACCTCAAGACGCTCGAGTTGCTCCGCAAGGGCGAGGCCGACATCGCCGTGACCGGGCACGAAGAGCCCGAGTTCACCCCCACGCAGATCGCCTGGGACGGCATCGCGATCATCGTGAACGCCGCGAATCCCGTCCGCGAGGTCACGCTCCAGCAGGTGGCCGACCTCTTCACGGGCAAGATCAAGACCTGGGCGGAGCTGCAGGGGAGCGACAAGGGGGTCGAGCTGATCCGCCGGCCCGCCGACCGGAACCTCAACGCGGGGCTGGAGCAGTCCCTAGGCATCGTCGGCAAGCTGGCCAACCGAGGCAAGGAGATCCGCTCGGACCAGGACGCCTCGCGCGAGGTCGGAGGCGGGTTCAACGCGGTGAGCTATCTCTCGCTGGGGTTCGCGCAGCACTCCATCACGTTCGGGACCCCGATCGCTATCCTGACCGTGGACAAGGAGGAGCCGGCCGAGCACACGGTCCGGGACGGCCGGTACAAGATCCGGCGGCCTGTCCTCCTGCTCAGCCGGAAAGAGTCGAATCCGCTGGTCGAGGCCTTCCTGGCGTTCTGCCTGTCCCCCGAAGGCCAGCGGCTCGTGGACGAGCAGTATATTCCTTTGAAGCGGTAGCGGACGGGCGTCCGGCGAGGACCGTGCCGAGCGGCGGGCCGCGCGCGGCTTCCCGTTACGAGGCGCCGGGCTCCTTGCGGACGAGCGTCCGGCCTTCGAGCTCGGTGGCCGCGACAAAGTGGTCAATCGTCTGCCGGATCGCCTCGTTCAACAGCTCTTCGACTTCGCGCGCCTCGAAGTCGCCGATCCACTGGGAACGTCGCCCGCTCAGGTCGAGGCGGAGACGGCTGCCGTCCGCAGCGTTCAGCACCGCGACGGCCAGGTCCACCTCAATCAGGACGGTGGTACCGAAGACCCCGCTCTCGGCGGTGGCGACGCACTTGCGCACGAGCCCGGACACCTTGATGTCGGGGCCTCCCTCGAGCGGCTCGACGCCCGGCTTGTCCAGCCAGGCCCGCCAGCCCAGCCGGCGCTTCAGCTCGTCAATGAAGACCTCGGCCACGTCCTGGCCCAGGTCCTCCCCCTTGACGATGAGGCGCGTGTTCTCGCCGAGCAGGGGGTCGAGCGACCCCACCTGGACCTTGTCCAGCCGCTCGATCGTGAACGGCGCCACGGCCACCTTCAGCCCGTCGGGGCTGGGAATCGGCGGCCGCGCGCCCGGCACGACCACCCGGACATCCACGACGATGTCGTGCCGGGACTCCGCGCAGCCGCCGACCGGCGGGAGCAGGGGCAGGAGGACCAGCGCGGCCAGCCAGGCCCGCCGACGGGACGCGCGTGTCGTTGCGGTGCAACGGGCCATCACTCGGTGGGCAGCAGCTCCCGGCTGTCAGGAAGGGCCAGGTCGGTGCGGTTGAAGCCGAACACCAGGAACAGGGTGTACTGGTTGTTGAACGTCGTCCCCTGGTACCAGGGACTGGTGGTGATGTATTGCCCGGTCTCGGCCCGATGCACGTCGAGTGCCAGCCGGACCATGGCCTTCTGGTGGACGTTCTTGTAGAGGGCCAGCTCCGGCAGCGAGAAGGGGAGCAGGACGCTCTGCACCGGCGGCATGCCCATAAACGAGATCCCCTGGTCGGTTCCGAAGGCCTGGATGACGGCCCGGATGCGATAGGTGGCGTCCTCGGGTTTTCTCGGGACACGGTACCCGAGGCGCGCGAGGCGGTCTTCGATCACCTTCTGGACGAGCCCCTCGTCCCCCGTGATGGCAGCGGTCTCGACCCGCACGGTGGCCCCGTCGGGCAATGGGAGGGACAGCGGGACGAGGCTGCGCTCCAGCGCCTGGGTCAGCAGGAGCTGCTCGATGCCCGTCCGCGGCGTCTTGCTCACATCGTGCGAGAGCGAGCAGCCGGCCAGGACCGCGCCGACCAGCGCCCAGGTCGCCAGGGCGGCCGGTGACGCGGACCCCGCCTCTCGCTGCCGTGTCCGGCCGGCTACCATTGCGCCCGCTCCGCCGCTTCTGCGCCCTCGCTCTTCAGGAACACCGCGCCGAGCGGCGGCAGGGTGAGGGGGAGCGAAGCGAGCCGGCCGTGGAGCGGGAGCGGGGCCGCCTCCACCCCGCCCAGGTTCCCCAGGCCGCTCCCGCCGTACTCGCGCGCATCGCTGTTGAGGATCTCCCGCCAATAACCGCCGCGCGGGGCGCCCACCCGATAGTTCAGGCGCGGGACGGGGGTGAAGTTGCAGGCCACCAGGATCACGTCGCCCGTGGACCGCCCCTTCCGCAGCAGGGTCACCACGCTCGCCTCCGCGTCGGTACAGTCAATCCACTCGAACCCGGCCGGGTCGCAGTCCAGCTCGTGCAGCGCGGGCTCGCCTCGGTAGGTCCAGTTCAGGTCCGCCACCCAGCGCTGGAGCGCGGCGTGCGGCGGATGCTCGAGCAGCTCCCAGTCCACGCTCCCGTCGTGCGCCCACTCGCGCCACTGGCCGATCTCGCCGCCCATGAACAGGAGCTTCTTGCCTGGCTGCGCGAACATGTAGGCGAACAGGAGCCGCAGGGTGGCGAACTTCTGCCAGTCGTCGCCGGGCATCCGGCCGAGCAGCGAGCCCTTGCCGTACACGACCTCGTCGTGCGAGAGGGGCAGGACGAAATTCTCGTGGAAGGCGTAGAGCATCCGGAACGTCAGGTTGTGGTGATGATACTTCCGGTAGATGGGGTCCCGGCGCAGGTACTCGAGGGTGTCGTGCATCCAGCCCATGTCCCACTTGAGGCCGAACCCCAGCCCGCCCACGTAGGTCGGCCGCGACACCATCGGCCAGGCCGTGGACTCTTCCGCGACCGTCTGGACGTCCGGATAGTGCCGGTAGACCTCCTCGTTGAACCGGCGGAGGAACGCGATCGCCGGCAGGTTCTCCCGCCCGCCGTACTCGTTTGGGATCCAGTCGCCCTCCTTGCGCGAGTAGTCCAGGTACAGCATCGAGGCCACCGCATCCACCCGCAGCCCGTCCGCATGGTATTTGTCGAGCCAGAACAGGGCACTGCTCAAGAGGAAGCTCCGCACCTCGTTCCGCCCGTAGTTGAAGACGAAGGTATTCCAGTCGGGATGGAACCCCTGCCGCGGGTCCGCGTGCTCGTAGAGATGGGTGCCGTCGAAAAAGCCGAGGCCGTGCTCGTCCGTCGGGAAGTGCGAGGGGACCCAGTCGAGGATCACCCCGATCCCGTGCTGGTGCAGGAGGTCAATCAGAAACATGAAATCCTGTGGCGTGCCGAAGCACCCCGACGGCGCAAAGTACCCGGTGGTCTGATAGCCCCAGGAGCCGAAGAAGGGGTGGTCCATGACCGGCAGAAGCTCCACGTGCGTGAACCCCGCCTTCGTCACGTAGTCCGCCAGTGCCGGCCCCAGCTCCCGATAGCTGAGCGACCGGTGGCCCTCCTCGGCCACCCGCCGCCAGGACCCCAGGTGCACTTCGTAAATGGACATCGGCGCGGTGAGGCTGTTGCGGCTCCGCCGGGTCGCCATCCAAGCCTGATCGTGCCAGGGATGGTCCAGGTCCCAGACGATAGAGGCCGTCTTGGGGGGGATCTCGTTGAAGATCGAGAACGGGTCGGCCTTATCCACCCGGTAGCCGTTGAATCGGGACCGGATGTGGTACTTGTACAGCGCGCCCTTGCCCACGCCGGGCAGGAATCCCTCCCAAATCCCCGAGCGGTCCCGCGGCTGCAGGGGGTCGCGCGCCGGATCCCAGTCGTTGAAGGAGCCGATCACGCTCACCTGCTCGGCGTCGGGCGCCCAGACGGCGAAGTACGTGCCCTGCACCCCGCTCGCCGAG
>CAZTUO010000053.1:0-13991 GCA_964616355.1 uncultured Nitrospira sp. | reverse complement strand
AAGAAGGTGCCGCGGAGGTTCGTGGCCATCACCCGATCGAACTCCTCGGTGCTCGTGTCGGCGATCCGCCCGCCCCCGCCGATCCCGGCGTTGTTCACGAGGATGTCCAGCCGGCCGAGCCGGCGGACCGTCTCCGCGATCAGCCGCTCGACCTGCGCCTCGTCGCTCACGTCGGTCGGGAGGGCGACTGCCTCCCTACCCCGGACCCGGATTTCCGCCGCGACCTGCTCGCAGAGCGCGGCCCGGCGCGCCGCGATCACGACCCGCGCCCCTTCCTCGGCGAAGCGTCGCGCGATCGCCTTGCCGATCCCGCTGCTGCTCCCGGTCACGATCGCGTTCTTGCCCGCTAGCCGCGGCATGGGGCGAGTATAGCAGATCGTGCCGCCGAAGGAGCCTTCGCGGCACGCCCGCTCCCCCCACCCGCACCTCGTCGGAGTTGATTTCCTCCTCGATTTCTGTGAGCATTCGCCCGCTCCGCACCGCGTGATCGCAGGGAAGGTCTCCCATGCCAGCAGGGCCGGACGAAGCCAGGATCCCCATCGGCCAGATCGTAGCGCTCGTGGTCGCCGGCGTCGCGGGCGGTTTGTGGATCTACTGGGAGCCGCTCCAGACCTCGCGCCCCGCCGAAAGCGGAACCGAGAGTCGGCGATCCCCCGTGTCGGAGGAAGTTCCGGCCCGCCTCTGGCAGGACCCCCTGGCCGCGGCCGAGGAGCATGAACGGGAGGACACGTCCCGCACCACATCGCAGCCCTCCCACGCGGATCGTCACAGCCTGAAGGCTCTGGCGCACCAAATGTGGATGCAACGCCCTGCCGACTCGACCCTCGTCTTGCTTGTCATGACAAACGGCAGTCTCACCCCCGACGCGGCGGAGACGCGGCGACGGGACCGTTATGCGGTCATCGCGGCGCTGGGCACGGGGTGCTTTGCTCCCGCCCGGAGAGAAGTCATCGAATATGCCAAGTGGAAGCGGGCGACAGGGGAGCTAGGGGAGCCGGAAACGCTGGTGCCCTTTGAGTGGTTCAAGCTCAGAACACTCCGTACCTGCGTGGACGGGGATCATGACCAACACCCGCGCTACTCCCACGTGTTGGTGCTCTGGATCGACGAGAGTCGCATTGCCAGGGAGCCGATCAGGGCCCTCCGCGACCTCATCGCCCAATTAACGACCATCACCCCCGAGCCGACGGGGGACCGCAGCGAGCCTCACCGACTCCTGCCAGTGGTCTTCAAGATCCTCGGGCCGCGGAGCTCCGCCGTCCTGAGGGAGATGCTCCGCGATGCGTGGCGGATGCCCGGCCCGTATCAGCAGGACCACCGGGGCGATTTTCAGCTTTTTTCTCCCTGGGCCACGGCCTCCCAGGAGATCTTCATGGTTTCGTCGGGCGATGGAGATAGCCAACCCCACGGCTGGTTGCGGCGGCAGCTTCGCCGGGCGGGAGTCGAGCTGTCGCACAGCGTCCTGTCCGATTTTGATCTCTCCCTCTCGCTTGTGCAGGAGCTTGGACGACGAGGGGTGGACTGGAGCACAGTTGTCGACAACAATGCGGCAGGAGATTCCATCGCCCTGATCTCCGAGTGGGATACATTCTACGCCAGAACGCTGTCCCTGCAGTTCACGGCAGCCGTCTGTCACAGCCACCCCCAATGTGCAAAAAGCCGCTCCCTCCCACAGCTCCTTGAGTGGTTCAAGTCCGAAAAGCATCTTGACGACCTCAAGATCAAGCGGTACTACTATTTTGCTGGGCTGGACGGCTACAAACCGGGCAAGGGACGGCCCAAGCCAGGGGTGAAAAAGCCGGAAGACCTGGCCAAGCTCCTGGACGGCGGCACGGACCGAAAGGAGCCTTTGGAGAACCTGGAACAGCCGGAGGGAGACCCGCAGCTCGACTACGCGCGCCGGCTGGCTGACAAGATCGTACGCGACGATCGAGAGGCGCGCCGTAAGTGCACGCTCTCGTTCGGCACGCGCTTCCCACACGGATGCGGGATCAAGGCGGTCGGGATCTTCGGATCGGAAACCTACGACAAGCTCCTCCTGCTCCAGGCGCTGCGGAAGCGCCTGCCCGACACCCTCTTCTTCACCACTGACCTGGACGCGCGCCTGATCCATCCGCGTGAATACCAGTGGGGGCGGAACCTGATCATCGCGTCCGCTTATGGACTCTCGCTCGACGAAACCCTCCAGCGCGGGGCGCCGCCCTTCCGGGACACCTATCAAACTTCCGCTTACTTTGCCGTCCTACGGGCAATCAAGCGTCTGGAACCGGAGTCCGACGCCTGCCTCGCCCGGGACCGCGCGCCAGGAATGGCCGGCTGCACCTATTCCATGAGGGGCTTCCCGGGGACGCAGTTTCGCGACCCGCAGACGCCCCGACTGTATGAAGTGGGCCGGGCCGGTCGAGTTGACGGTCGAGTCCCCACCCGAGGGCCTGCCTGCCTATCGTTTGTTTGGGCGACCTGTCGCTGAATGCGGCTGGACCTGGTTCTACCTGCGCCCCGATCGCTGTCAGGACATTTCAGTTCGTGACATCCATCCACGTCGGGATGCTCCGCCCGATCTCTTGGACGTCGCTGAAGGCCTCTCCAAGGTCGGGCTGCTCGTCATCGCCGCCCTCGCATTGGCTTGGACACTGAGTCCTCAGGCCCAGGAGTACCTACGACGGACACAGGGCTGGTGCCGGAAGGTGGGCCGGGTGAACGTGGTGGCTGGGTCCGCTTTTGCGGCGACGATGCTCGTTACCCTGTTACTGGCCGACGGCCAGGACGGGGAACCCTTTTCGTTGTTCGACGGGGTCAGCATCTGGCCGACCGAGGCAATCAGGGGCCTGACCGCCCTGCTCTGCGCGGTCTTGCTGCGCGGGGGACGCCGGTGGCTCCAGACCAACGCCGAAACGCTTTCCTCGCGGTTCGCTCTGAACAATCCGCCGCCTGCGCTCGGAGACGGTTGGAGCCATGTGCACGCGAGATGGACAGAATACACGAGTCACTCCGGCTCTCTCGAATCGCATCGGCCCAGCGTCCCCTTCGTGATCGCCGCCGTCTACGCGCTGGGCTTGATCGTTGGGACGATCTGGGGGTTTCCGTTCGTGCCCTTCCGCGGCCAGGTCAGCTTCTGGGTTGATTGGGCCCTCTATTTCTTCGTCGTCGTGCCGCTCTTCCTCTGGCTGACCGCTTTCGTCTTCGCCGTCAGCCGTCACTGCGTCGGGTTCATTCAGGCGGTAACGCTGGCTCCCCCGCGCTGGCCAGCGTCTCCTTGGCCGGACGTCCTGACCTACCACCTCACCATCAAGTTGATCGCGGAACGAACCAGGGTCATCAAGTGGATCATGTATTTTCCACTCGTCGCTCTGGCCCTCTTCATCCTGGCCCGGAGCCCGTTCTTCGATAATTGGGGGCACCCGGCCCCCTTGATCGTCATGTGGCTCCTGCTCGTTTCGCTGATCATCACGAGCGCCTACCGGCTCCGGCGTGCGGCAGAAACGGCCCGCCGGAACACGGTGAGACAATTGCGCGAAATGATGCAGTATGCACAGTGGAAGTCAGAGGTCGAACCGCTGCTCGCAGAGATCGCTACGACGCGCGACGGGGCCTTCGGCTCCTTCACGCAGGGACCGGTCGTCGGGACCGCGTTGCTGGCCCTGCTCGGCCTGTTGCAGGAGCTCCTTGTCAAGTGAGGATTCGCCAGCCGCAGCCGGCAATCATGCGGGCTGGCGGCGCTGCCGACTCCGAAGGGCGATCCCCACAATCCCCGCCGCGGCGAGCCCGGCCAGCACCAGGAGCCCCCGGTGGAGGACCTGCGACATCCGCGCCCATTCCTCGCCAAAGCCGTACCCGAGGGCAATGAAGGTGGCGGCCCAGAGCAGCCCGCCGGCGTACGCGAAGAGGACAAAGAGGGGCCACGGCAGGCGCGCCGAGCCCGCAGTGAACGCGACGAGATGCCGGATGCCCGGAACAAAGTAGCCGAAGACGAGCGCATACCGGCCGTGCCGCCGGTACCAGGCCTGGACTCGGTCCAGGTGCGCCGGGGTGAGGTGCAGCACATAGCCGAACCGCTGGACGGCGACGGGGCCCACGCCCCGCCCGATTCCATAGCTCAGCGTGATCCCGCAGGTCGTCCCGAGAAAGGCAGCGGCCAAGGTGGCGGGAAAGGTCAGGGTCTGCTTGAAGACCAGGTAGCCGGCGAAGGTGAGTAGGGTCTCGTCGGGCACGGGCAGCCCGACGATGCCCAGCACGAGCAGCCCGAAGAGGCCGACGTACCCATATTGCGTTAGCCAGCCCTGGAACAGGTCCATCAGCGACGACCGCGGTTGGGAGGGCGGCATTATACCATCGGAGCGTGGGCACGGGTGGCGCGAGCCCAGGACCTGGGTGGCAGGTGTGGATGGCTGCCGGGGTGGCTGGATCGCGGTGCTCGTTGCCGCGGGTGCCCGCGCGCGCCCGCCAGAGGCCCGGCTCTGCCAGAGCTTCGCGGAGGTGCTGGCGCTCACGCCCGCGCCAGCGGTCGTCGCGGTGGACATCCCGATCGGGCTGCCCGACTCGGCCCAGGCCGGCGGGCGCCCTTGCGACCGGGCGGCGCGCGGCCTGCTGGGCCGCCGGGCGAGCAGCGTGTTCAGCCCACCCCCGCGCGCGGTGCTGACGGCCCGGCGTTACGACGAGGTGCGACGCCATGGGGTGTCAATCCAGGCCTTCGGCCTGCTGCCCAAGCTCCGCGAAGTGGACCGGCTCATGACGCCGGCCCTGCAGGCCCGGATCTTCGAAGCGCATCCCGAGCTGGCTTTCCGCACGCTCCTCGGGCGACCCGCACGCCATGCGAAGAAAACACGAGCCGGCCAGCACGAGCGGCTGCGCGCGCTGGCGCGGAGCGGGCGGCCCGCGTTCTCATGGATCGGCCGGTGGCTCGATGGCTGGCTCCGCTCCTTCGCCCGCGCGGATGTCGCCCCCGACGACCTGCTGGACGCCTGCGCCCTGGCCGTCACGGCGCTGCGGATCCTCGAACGGACGGCTGCCCCGGTCGGCCACGCGGTGACCCGAGACGCACGAGGCCTGCGCATGGAAATCTGGGCGTGACTCGCGGCTCCCCCTTTTGAGGGGAGTCCTTGGTGCCGGAAAGTCAGGCTCCAGTTTGCTCGCCACGAAATTGAGGCTATGATGGGAGACCGGAGCGGGCGTCCCATGTTCGACCTCAGGAACTTCACCCTGAAGGAAATGACAGCCTGCGGAGCGGCGCTCCGGAAGCTGGGCGCGGACGCCGAGAACCTGGACGAGGCCGCCGCCCAGAGCAGCCACTATATCTCTACTCACACCTCGTGGACGGCCAGACCGGCCAACCGGCCTGTGCGCTGGTCCGCCTCTTTAAGACGCATCCCTTCGAGCGGCTCAATGCGCAGGACCGGAAACTCGCCCGCGCCGTACTCGGGTCCGACCCGCCCGCCCCTGCGATGAAGGTCTTCACGCTGCTCGCCTCCGCAGGAGAGCGGCCCGAGTGGAACGACCCGCTCAACTCCCGGCACTACCGGGCCATTCCCCTCGCCAGCAAGCAATTCATTGACCAGTTCCCGATGTTCTCCCAGCTTTTCGCGCAGTTCGGCGTGGAGCTGAACACGGTGCTCCAGCCAACCCCCGACCTGCTCGTGGACGTCCAGCAGCACACCTACAACGTCTTTTACGTCCCCCAGGCGGTCGGGAGCCCCTACGTACCGGTCCAGCGCGAGTTCGTCCTGCCCTTCGCCGTGCAGTCGGTCCTGGGCTTCGGCGGCCTGCTGCCGGGGCACCACGTGTTCGCGGTGATCCTCTTCTCGAAGGTGCCCCTGTCGGAGGAGACCGCGAACCTGTTCAAGACGCTCGCGCTCGGCACGAAGCTTGCCCTGCTGCCCTTCGCGGACGGCGAGATCCGCCGCCAGCGCCGGGCCAGCGTGGTCGTCGAGCGGCCGCGGTCCCGGCTCGCGGCCATGGAGCAGCTTCTCGCGGTGCATGAGGAGACGGTCATTGCCCAGGCAGGCCGGGTCGAGGCGGCGCTGCAGCAGCTCAGCGAGCAGTCGAAGGCGCTGCGCTCGGTCGTCGCAGGCACCGCCTCGACGATCGGGGACGACTTCTTCCGCTCGCTGGTGACGCATCTCGCCTCCGCCCTCAAGGTCCGGTACGCGCTCGCCGCCGCAGTCAAGGAGAAGGAACCCGACCGGGTGGCCACGCTCGCCGTCTGGGCGGGGGACGGGATCTTCCCGAACTTCGAGTACGACCTCCAGGACTCTCCCTGCAGCACGGTCACGAACGGGAGGTTCTGTTGCTACGAGCGGAATCTCCAGGAGCTGTTCCCCTACCACCCGATCGTCAAGCAACTGGCCGTCGAGAGCTATTGCGGGGCGCCGTTGGTGGATCGGGCAGGAAAGGTCATCGGGCTGCTCGCGGTCATGCACGACCGCCCGATGCGGGCGGCGCTGGAGGTCAAGGACGTCCTCTCGATCTTTGCGGCGCGGGCGGCGGCGGAGCTCGAGCGCAAGCGCGCGGAGACCGACCTGGCGCAGTCGCTCTCTCTCCTCCGCGCCACGCTGGAGTCCACCGCCAACGGGATCCTCGTCGTGGATCTCGAGGGTCGGATCGTCAGCTTCAATCGGCGGTTCGCCACGATGTGGCGCCTGCCGGAGTCGGTCCTCGCCGCCCGGGACGACCAGCAGGCGCTGGCATGTGTGCTGGACCAGCTCAGGGATCCGGACGGCTTCCTCGCCAAGGTCCGCTCCCTCTACGGGCAGCCGGAGGCGGAGAGCTACGATCTCATCGAGTTCAAGGACGGCCGCCTGTTTGAGCGCTCCTCGCTGCCGCAGCGGATCGGCGACCAGTGCGTCGGGCGTGTCTGGAGCTTCCGGGACATCACCGCCCGCAAGCAGATGGAAGAGCGCCTGCGCCAGGCCCAGAAGATGGAAGCCATCGGCCGGCTGGCCGGGGGCATCGCCCACGACTTCAACAACCTGCTGACGGTCATCAAGGGCTACAGCCAGCTCGCCCTCGGCAGCCTCGGCCCGGAGCACCCCCTCTACCGGGACGTGCAGGAGATCTACAAGGCGGGCGAACGGGCGGCCGCCCTGACCCAGCAGTTGCTGGCCTTCAGCCGCAAGCAAGTGCTCGAGCCGAAGGTCCTGGACCTCAACGTGGTGGTCGCGAACATCGAGACGCTGCTCCGGCGCCTGCTGGGCGCACAGATCACCCTGATCACCTCGCTCGATCCGAAGCTGGGGCGCGTTCGGGCCGATCCCAGCCAGATTGACCAGGTCATCATGAACCTCATCGTCAACGCCCGGGACGCCATGCCGCAAGGCGGGACCATCACGATCCGGACGGCCAACGCCGTCACGCCCGCAGGCGCCTGCGTCATGCTGTCGGTGACGGACACGGGGTGCGGCATGGACCAGCAAACCCAATCGCACTTGTTCGAACCCTTCTTCACCACCAAGGACGTCGGCCAGGGCACGGGCCTGGGCCTGGCCACGGTGTACGGGATCATCGAGCAGAGCGGCGGCCACATCGAGGTGACCAGCCGAGTGGGCCAGGGCACCACGTTCGCCGTCTTCCTGCCGCGGATTGACGAGGGATCGTTCGATGCCAGCGAGCTCCCGCCGGTGGAGGGGCTCAGGAGCGGATCCGAGACGATCCTCCTGGTCGAGGACGATCCGACCGTGCTCAAGTTCGCCCGCAATATCCTCTCGATGAGCGGCTATCGGGTGCTGGAAGCGACCACACCGGACGAGGCGCGACGTCGCGCGGCGGAACACGACGGCCCCATCGACCTGCTCTTGGTGGACAGGCTCCTGCCCGGCATGGACGGGCACCAGCTCGCGCAGCAAATCACCGCCGCCCGGCCGGCGACGAAGGTGCTCTTCATGGCGAGGTACCTGGACGACGAGCAGATCCAGGCCGAGGCGCTTGATGCGGAGCTCGCGATGCTGCCCAAGCCCTTCTCACCCGATACGCTGCGCCGGAAGGTGCGGGAGCTATTGGGCCCGTCACATTAGCCCAGCCACAACTTCACCGCGAAGGCCAGCACCGTCGCGGTCACCACGCCCTTCACCCAGGCGTGGCCCTTGAGCACCGTGAGTCGCACGCCGACGAGCCCCCCGGCGACCATCCCCGCGGCGAGGGCGAGCCCCATGCCCCAGTGGATCTTGCCCGCCGAGACGAAGATGGCGAGCGAGACCGCCGTCAAAGCGAGCACGGTCAGCCCCTTGACGGCGTTGCCCCGGATGAGGTCGAGCCCCGCCCAGGTCGTCCCGGCCAGCGCGAGAAAGCCGACCCCGGCCTGCACGAAGCCGCCGTAGATCCCCACCAGGAAGAACCCGAAGGCCAGCGCGAGGCTCTGGACCCTGTCCAGCGGGGCTCCAGCTTCACGCCTGGCGGGGCGCTCGGCGAGCGGATCCCACAGCGTCCAGAGCGTGACGGCGACCATGAGGATCGCGAGGATCTTCTTGAACGCCTCGTCACCCACGGCGAGGGCCGCCCAGGCCCCGAAGACGCTGCCGATCGTCGCGGGCCCGGCTGCCCAGGCCAGCGCGCGCCAGTCCAGCACGCCGTGCCGGTGGAAGCCGCAGACGGCTGCGACATTCTGCAGGAGGATCGCCACGCGGTTCGTTCCGTTGGCCACCGTCGCGGGCAGCCCCAGAAAGATGAGTAGCGGGAGCGTGAGGAACGACCCGCCGCCGGCAATCACGTTGACCGCGCCGGCCATGCAGCCCGCCGCCGCGAGCAGGGCGTACCCAAGCCAGCCATCCATCAGTATGCCTCCAAGACCCCTCCAGGGCACCGCCTGCCGCGCCAGCGGGCGAGCCCTGCGCCCCACCCTACACAACGGAGGATTCTTTGTACAGCCGTTGCATTCCCCGGCCGCCTCTGAGAGGATCACAGCCGGCGGCGACACGTCGGCTTGCGGGAGGGAACCGGATGGCCGAGCGGCAAGGGCGACACGGCAACGGCCCGCGGCTTCGGATGCAGCCCAAGATCGCCGTCGCGCGCGTCGTCGGCATTCTGTGCATCGCAGGGGGCTTCGTCGCGGGCATGCAGGGGCTGGCGCAGCGGGACTCGTTCTGGCTGCCGACGGCGCTGGGGCTGATCGTCACTGGGCTGCTCGCGCAGGCCTACGCGTTCTACTGCCTCCTGCGGCGGCGGCTCGGCAAGGGCGAGTGAGCAAGGCCGCGCCCGCTTCCCCTCATTTGACCGTGACGGTCGTGGTGGCCGAAAGCGGACCCTCGGCGCACACGATGTCGCCCCTGGCCCGGTAGGTCGCCGGCGCGAGCTGGCCCTTGAAGATCGCCGTGTAGGAGAGGGATTCGCCCGGCCCCACTGTTTCCTGCCCCAGCGCCTGGGTGAAGAGCTTGCCCTCCGCCCAGCGCCAGATCACGGCCCCGTTCCGGTCCTCCACCGTCACGTCAAACCGCTGGCCGGTGTTGAACCGGAGGGTCACAGCCGCGGCCGTCGGGTTCACCACGCGGAGCCGGAACCGGAGGGCTTGGCCGGGCCGGTACTCGACCTGGTCGGTCTCCAGCGAGACATGGAGGCCCTTCAATCCCGACTCCGCGGGGCCTGGCGGTGCGGCGCCACCGGTGGCGGCCACCGCCAGCGCCGGCAGCCAGCAGGCCAAGAAACACGCCACGGGGACCAGCGGGCGCATCGAGTAGGCTCGGCAACGGAGCCGGCGTGGCCGGCCCGCCCCCCATGATACTCGAACGCCGGCGGGTTTGCTAATAGCGGGCGGCGTTGACCAGGCGGATCGCCCGGCCGTCTTTGCTGACCGTCCCTGTCGCGACCGAGTCGAACTTGAGGAAGCCTTCCACGAGCGGCGCGGTGAGCGTCGGATCCAGGTTTAGCAGCAAGGCGGCGGCGCCCGCCACGTGCGGGGCGGCCATCGAGGTCCCGGACATGGTCGTGGTGCCTCCTCCGAGCCTGGTGGAGGGGATCTGCACCCCGGGCGCCCAGAGATCCACGCACCCGCCGAAATTGCTGAAGGACGCCTCGTTGTTGGTCTGGTCTGTGGCCGCGGTCGTGATGATCCCGTTGTTGTACCCCCCTCCAGCCCGGGCCGGCGACTCGTTGCAGGCGTTGGCGCCGCTGTTTCCCGCCGCGATTGCATAGACGATCTCGCGTTGCGCCGACCGCCGGACGGCATCGTCGAGCGCGGTGCTCGGTGAGCCGCTGAGGCTCATGTTCGCGGCAGCCGGCTTGACGGCGTTCGCGGTGACCCAGTCCACGCCCTGGATCACGGTGGACGTGGCGCCGACGCCCAGGCAGTCCAGGACCTTCACCCCGATCAGGCTCACGCCGGGCGCCACCCCGACCACATCCATGCTGTTGTCTCGCGCGCCCGCCGTGCCCGCCACGTGCGTCCCGTGCCCATGACAGTCCTGGTTGCCGCCGCCGAGCAATCCCGTGAAGTTCACGTGGTTGACGACGGTCAGGTCGGCGTGGGTCCGGTCAATCCCGGTGTCAATGATATAGACGTTGACCGTCGTCACCGCCCCCATGCCGTCCCCGGCCCGGGTCGAGCTGAGGTCCGCATCCACGCGGTCCACGCCCCAGGGCAGGATCTGGACCGTGGCCCGCATCATGCCGTCAGGCTCGACGTAGGCGACGAGCGGCTCGTTCTCGATCGCCTGGATCTGCTCCGCGGTCAGCTTGGCCGAGAAGCCCTCGATCGCCGCACTGTAGACATGCTCGGCGCGGAAGCCATGCGCGGCTTCGAGGGCCTGCACCACTCCCGCGACACCCGGAGCCTGGTACCCCCAGACCTCCGGATGCGCCTGGGCCCGCTCATCCGCTCGGTAGAGATCCTGATACCGATGGAACGGCGCGTCCTCCTCGAAGACGACGATCACCGGAAACCGCGCGGACCCCTGTTTGGCGAGCAGGACGCTCCCAGGACCCGCCCCGACGGTCATGGCAATCACGAGCGAGGCAGCTAGCCCCGCCCTCCTCGGCAGGCTGACCCGTTCCATGAGAATGTCCTCCCGGCCACCTGACGAACCAGTGTGGCGGCGGATGGGGGTGCCGCTCAATCCCCAGTTTGGGCTGGGCGATTAGGCCGGAGGCGAGACCGGGCAGCCCTGTCGGGCGAACTGCAGCGGGAGGGCCAGCCGACGTCACGCGTGTGGCGCGGCGAGATGGCTGCGAACCTCGTCAACGTAGGTCTGAAAGGGGTTGGGCATGGCAAACGGCTGTCGCCCGCGGAGTTGGAAGACTGACCAGTTGATGACGTAGGGCGGGAAGAACCGCTCCTCCGGGCCTGAGGCGACCGGCTCGGGCGGGCCGCAGGTCAGCAGATGCCGAATGAGCTCCCCGCGCCCGAACGCGCGGGTATTGCGCGGGGGATGCGCCTGGGCGAGGGACACCGCCACGTCCGTCGTCACGCGCGGCGCCCGGCCCTCCTGCTCCAGCCCGTAATGCAGGCCCCTGGCGGGGTCGAGGTTGTGGTACTCCAGGTCGAGGCTCTTGAGCCAGGGATCGTGCCAGTCGAGCCGCTCGGCTTCGCGGAAGGTCTCCAGCAGCCAGAGCTTCGACGCCCAGTCCACCCGGCCGACGAGCTTCTCGTAGTCGCCCCGCAGGGCCGCCAGCACGGCCTCCCATTGGTCCAGCACCCAGTCGGTCTCCTCGTCCTGGCCGCGGCAGTGGCGGTGCGCAGCTTCGAGATACCGCTCCTGCACGTCAATGGCGGACAGCGTCTTCCCCGACGCGAGCGTGACGAGCCAGGCGCGGTCCTGGTCGCGCGAGATCTCCTGCAGGTCCTCGACCGGCTCCCGGAGTTCGAGCCCTGTCGGCGCGTGTCCCTCCTCGATGAGCTGCAGCACCAGGCCCGTGGTCCCGAGCTTCAAGGCCGTGGCGACCTCCGACATGTTGGAGTCGCCGAGCAGCAGGTGGATCCGGCGGAACCGGGTGGGATCGGCGAGGGGCTCGTCCCGGGTGTTGACGATGGCGCGGTTCTGCTGCACCCACTCGAAGAAGTCGTTGACGATGTAATCGGCCCGCTGGGAGATCTGGAACCGGATGGCCGGCTCGCCCCTGGCGCTGCGTAGCTCGGCGCGCGGCACGATGAGCCGGTCCATCTGCACCCACCCGTCGGACGCGTCACAGGCGCCCACCCGCCCGGCTCCCGTGAAGATCTGGCGCGTGACCAGAAACGGCACGAGCAGGCCCAGGCCCCGTCGCGTAAAGGGGAACCGACGCGAGACCAGGTAGTTCTCGTGCGAGCCGAAGGTGGCATCCGTCTCGTGATCCACGTTGTTTTTGATCAGGGACACTCGGTCGGCCAGGCCCATGGCCTCGACAGCCTCCTGGAGCAGCCGGTCCCCTGCCCGGTCGGCGGCGACCAGATCGAAGAGCGACTGGCACTCGGGCGACGCATACTCGAGGTGCCCCATATCGAGGTACACGCGGCCCGCATTGGTCAGGAAGCCGCCGTTGCCCGGCGGCTCGTCGTGGCCCCGGTGGTGCAGGTCCAGCACCCCCCGTCGCTGGACGTGGAACAGGTGGTCGCGCACGCGATGCGCCACCCAGGACGGCGAGCGCTCGGGCCGCTCCTCGTTGATCAGGAGCCCGTATTCCGTCTCGAGTCCGAAAATCCGGTTCAGCATGGGATGGAGGCCGGACCGACGTGAGTCTGGGTTACGCCTTGGCGGGAAGCGCCTCCGGCAGGAGGCGAGCCAGTTCCTCCACCGGCACCGCCCGGTACTTGGACGAGCCCGCCAGCCGGCGCTCCAGCACGGCGCATTCCAGGGACTTCTCGGCGAGCGACGCGCGCAAGAGGGTGAGCAGCGCGGCCTCTTCTGGCAGCTCGGTTGTGCGGGCGACGTCTCGGCCACCCCGATCGTCCTGGTCGCCGGCCGGCTCCGGCTCGGCGGCCTGCCTCAGCGAGCCCAGGGCCCAGGCGCGGCTGGCCGCCTGCACCGCCTGCTCGAGCGACGCCTGTCCCGGCGTGACCCGCTGCCTGAGAAACGCCAGCATGTCCGCCTGGACCGCCGGCGTTGCGGCGAGCGCCGCCATATCCGGCGCCTCCTCGAAGCCACCGTCGTAGTTGACGGTCAGGAACGAATCCCGTCCGGGCTTGAGGCCCAGCTCGGCCAAGAGGACCTTGACGATATAGGGCGCCTTGAAGATCTCCTCGAAGGCCTGTTTGAGGATGGGCGCCAGGCCGTACTTCATCAGCCGCGCGGCCGTGACGTCGGACGGCGACCGGTTGAAGCCCTCGATGTGCGCCATCTCCAGCAGGCTGAAGCGCAGTTTTTCGAGGTCGGCCGGGTGCCCCATGCCGCCCAGCCCGATCCGGTCGTAAATCTCGTAGAGCTTCGGTGTCCCGCGGCTGACCGTCAGCAGCAGGACCCCCTCCGCGTAGGAGAGCGCGACGACCGGGCTGCCTTGCTTGAACTGCTCATCCAGGTAATGTCGCCGGTTGCCGACGGCTTCCACCCAGCGGTAGGGCTCTTCATACATGGCGCGCGACCTTCGTTTCGAACAGCCCCTTGAGCCGCTCGTCGGGCACGGTCGCGAGGCCGGTGGCCGTGATCAGCTTGACGACCGGGTAGAGGTTGGCGTCCCGGTTAACCCCGCCGGTCGCGCTGTCGAATTCCGCCGCGCAGGTCAACAGGCGCAGCGCCTGCGTCACCGCCTCCTCGTCCGAGCAGGCGGATAGGGGCCGCTCGCCCCAGACGTTCAGGTAATGGAGGATGCCGCGGATCACCGGCGCGCCGGAGCCCGACACGGCGTACTCGACGCCCTCGAACTCCGCGCCGAGGATGTCGTAGAAGAAGATCTTGGCCGCACCCTGGTCCACGTCATAGCCAGCGAAGATCGGGGCGACAGCACCGGTCCCGGCCAACGCGGCGGGGACGTTCTCCTTGAGCAGCTTCGACACCGCGCGCAGCTTGCCCTCGAAGCTCAGCTCCTGGAGCTGGCTGCGCCGATAGTACTTGAACGAGTGCTCGAGCACGCGGGCCATCTCGTAGGCGGTCGCCGGCACG
>CAZTUO010000052.1:7205-14197 GCA_964616355.1 uncultured Nitrospira sp. | reverse complement strand
GCCGTTCTACACCACGAAGGGGATTGGCAAGGGGACGGGGCTGGGGCTCTCGACCGTCTATGGGATCGTCAAGTAGAGTGGCGGCGGCATCGTCGTCGAGAGCGAGCCGGGGGCGGGCACGACCTTCACGATCTATCTCCCGCGGATGGACGAGGGGGGCGCTTTCGAGCCGGCGCGCGACGACGGCGGCGACCGCGCGGAGCAAGGCTCCGAGACCATCCTGCTAGCCGAGGACGAGGACATGATCCGGACGATGGTGAGCCGGGTGTTGCGCACGCAGGGGTACCGGGTGCTGGAGGCCCGCGACGGCAGCGAGGCGGTGCGCCTGGGGACGGAGGCCCGCGAGCCGATCCATCTGCTGCTGACCGACGTCGTCATGCCGGGCATGAACGGCAAGGAGGTGACCGCCAAGCTCGCCGCGGCCCATCCAGAGATGCGCGTGCTGTACATCTCCGGCTATACGGACAACGCCGATGTGAGCCGTGGTGTGCTGGACGAGAGCGCGGACTTCCTGCAGAAGCCCTTCACGCCGGAGACGCTGACGCGACGGGTCCGCGAGACCCTCAGCAGGCCCCGCGATCCGTGACGCGGACCTTCCGCCTTGTGAGAGGAGCGCGCGGGGGCCTATAATGGCGCGCATCGCGCCTCGAACGTCGGACCGGGAGATGGGCCAGGAGGACCACATCGTGCCAGTCAAGGGACAGGAGCTGGACATCGAACGCTTCCGGGTGCGGGAGGAGCCCTACTATCAGGAGGTGAACGCCGAGATCGGCCTGTTCACGATCGCCGCGCGGAGCAAGATGCCGGTTATGTTGAAGGGGCCGACCGGCTGCGGGAAGACGCGGTTCGTCCAGCACATGGCCTACCGCCTCGGCCGCCCCCTCATCACCGTGGCCTGCCACGAGGACCTGACCGCCTCCGACCTGGTCGGCCGCTACCTCCTCAAGGGTGATGAGACGGTCTGGGTGGACGGGCCGCTCACCCTGGGCGTCAAGCACGGCGCGATCGTCTATCTCGACGAGATCGTCGAGGCGCGCAAGGACACGACCGTCATCATCCATCCGCTGAGCGACGACCGGCGCCTGCTCCCGATCGAGAAGAAGGGGCAGGTCATCGCCGCGGTGGACGACTTCATGCTCGTGATCTCGTACAACCCCGGCTACCAGAGCGTGCTCAAGGACCTGAAGCAGAGCACCAAACAGCGGTTCATGGCGATCGAGTTCGGCTATCCGCCGCGCGAGATCGAGGCGCGGGTGATCGAGCATGAGGCGGGCGTGGACAAGGACACCGCGCTGCGGCTGGTCAAGCTCGGCGAGAAGGTCCGGAACCTCCGCAACCACGGGCTGGAGGAGGGCGTCAGCACCCGGCTGCTGATCTACGCGGGCGAGTTGATCCGGCAGGGCGTGCCACCGGCCCGCGCCTGCGAAGCGGCGGTCGCGCGGCCGATCACGGACGATCCCGACATGCAGCGGAGCATCCTGGACCTGGTCGGGGCGATCTTTTAACACAAGGCAAGATGACGCATTGAGAGGACCTTCATGAACGGACACTTGAACACTCGGCGCTGTTCATTTTTCATTCCGCTCGGTCTTGTGCTGCTGGCGAGCGCGGGATGCGGAAGCCTGATGCATCCGAAGGCGGGCGAGTTCCTGGCGCAGGCGAAGGGGGCCAGCGGCGTCGAGACCGAGATCAACCTTGCGACCATGATCGAGCAGACGATAGCCGAGCTTCGGGGCAAGTCCGACTATGAGGCCGGGCTCGACGTGTTGCACAATCAGCTCTACGCCCTCAAGAAGGCTGGCTGCCAGGTCACGGAGAGGCAAGCCAAGACGGTCGCCTATGCAAAGGCCGTGACGCTGCGGCGGGAGGTCGGCACCGTCTTCCACCGTCTCTGGAAGAACCGGGAGGACCAGGCGCTGCGGGACATGCACCTGGAGCTGCTCGCCAAGCGGGTCCAGGAGCTTCGGGACGCCCTCCAGGGGGTCAAGGGCTGAACCCGAGCCCGGCCCGGGCTGGGGGGGCGCCTCCCTGGGCTCCGCCCCGAAGACACCATGCGGGTCCTGATCCTCGGAGCGGGGTACGGTGGCCTTCGCCTGGCGCTGGAGCTGGACCGCGGCCTGCGCCGCGGGCAGTGGAAGGGGCAGGTCATGCTGGTGGACCAGTACCCGCTCCACCAGCTTGTGACCGAGATGCACCAGGTGGCTGCCGGCTCGGTCCTCTCCGACTTCGTCACAGTTCCCCTGGACAAAGTCCTGGGCGGCCGGCGCATCGCGTTCCGCCAGGCCACCGTCACGGGCTTCGCCCTCGCCGACCGCAAGGTCGTCACGACGCTCGGCTCCCTGGCCTACGACGTCCTAGTGGTCGCCCTGGGGGGCGAGGTGGATTACTTCGACGTACCCGCCCCGCGCATCCCGGGTCTCCGCCAACACGCCATCGGTATCCAGACGATGCAACAGGCCAACGCCGTCCAGGCCCGGCTGCAGGAGACGCTCTATCGCTATGCGAAGGGCGCCGGCGGCCCCAAGCCTCTGATTCTCGCAGTCGGCGGGGCGGGCATGACGGGAGTGGAAGTCGCGGGGCAGTTGGCGGACGAAGCTGGCCACTGGTGTCGCGAATACCAGCTCCCCCCCGACGCAATTCAGGTGTGGCTCCTGGAGGCGCAGGATCGCGTCCTGCCCGGGGTCCATCCCCGGATCGCCGACTATGCCGCCGCCGTGCTGGCCCGGAAGGGTGTGCGGATCCGGGTCCGGACTCCGATCGTGCGCCTGGAGCCGGATCGGCTCGTGCTCGCCTCCGGGGAGGAAGTGGCGGTGGCGCTGCTGGTCTGGGCCGGCGGGGTGCGCGGGCCTGCGGTGCTGGCCGACTCGGGGCTGTCGCTGGACGCGCAGGGGCGCGTCCGCGTCAATGGCTACCTGCAGGCCGAGGGGCAGGCCGACGTGTACGCGATCGGCGACTGCGCGCTCGTGCTCCATCCGCAGACCGGCCAGCCCTGCGCCCCCTCGGCGCGGCTCGCGCTGAACGAGGCCGCCTGGCTCGCGGGCTACCTCACGGGGCGTTGGAGCTTCCCCTTCGTCCCCCACACGACCGGCGTGGTCATCGCGCTGGGGGCCGACGCCGCCGTGGCGGTGATCGGCCGCCTGCGGTTCTTCGGCCGGCTCGCCGCATGGCTCAAATCCCTGATTTCCCTGAAATACCTCTATTCGATCGGTGGCCTTCGGCTGGTGCTCTATCAGCTTCGGGTCGGAGTGATGGGGAAGATTTGAAAACTGGCGCTGGTCCCATGGCGCACGCCGGCCTGTGCCTCCGCGACACGCCCGAGGGTGCGGTGCTGAGCATCCACGTGCAGCCGAAGGCGGCGAAGACCGAATTGGCCGGGTGGCACGGGGCGGCGCTCAAGGTCCGGGTCGCTGCGCCACCGGCTGGGGGGGCGGCCAACGAAGCCCTCTGCGCCTACCTGGCCGCCTGCGTCGGCCTGCCCAAGGGCGCCGTCGAGGTCCGGTCGGGCCGGGCCTCACGGGAGAAACGGGTCCTGCTCCGTGGCCTGCCCGCGGAGCGACTCCGCAACGCACTCGACCAGCTCCTGAAGCCCGGGACCGCCCCTCGATGACGGCCGGCCCCTTCCTCCCAGTCGGCAAGCTGCCCGTGCGGCTGCTCCGCTCCCTGTTGGCTGCCGTCCAGCGAGAGACCAACCGGCGGGCGGCCGTGGCCGTTGGGCCGGGAATCGGCCTGGACGCGGCAGCGATTGACCTCGGCGACCACTACCTGGTCGCCAAAACCGATCCGATCACGTTCCTCGCCGAGGACGCTGGCGCCTACGTCCTGACGATCAATGCGAACGACCTCGCCTGCCTGGGCGCGCGCCCGCGCTGGCTGCTGGCAACGGTGCTCCTTCCGGCCCGGGCGACCGGGGCCCGCACGGTCGCGCGGATCTTCCGCCAGCTTGCCCGGTCGTGCCGCGCCCTCGGCGTCGCGCTCTGCGGCGGCCACACGGAAGTCACCGAGGCGGTCACGCGGCCGGTGCTCGTCGGCGCGTTGCTCGGCGACTGTCCCAAGGGGCGCTTGATCACCGCAGCCGGCGCGCGCGTCGGCGACGTGCTCCTGCTCACCAAGGGCATTCCGATCGAGGCCGTGTCCGTCCTGGCGCGAGAGCGCGCCGCCGCGCTGCGGCGACACCACTCGGCGCGCTTCATCGCGCGCTGCCGGCGCTACCTGACCGACCCGGGCATCAGCGTCGTCCGCGACGCCCGGATCGCGCTCGCCGCGGGCGGCGTGCACGCCCTCCACGATCCTACCGAGGGCGGATTGAGCGCGGCGCTCTACGAGCTGGCTGAGGCGGCCGGGGTGGGGCTGCTGGTGGAAGAACGCGCCATTCCCGTGCTGCCGGAGGGGGCGGCGCTCTGCGCCGCGTTCGGGCTCAACCCGCTCGGCGCCATCGCCTCCGGGGCCCTGCTCATCTGTGCGGACCCGCGGCGGGCGCCGACCGTCCTGCACCGTCTGGTCCGGGCGGGCGTGCCGGCCGTTCGCATCGGAACGGTGCGGCCGCGGCGCGACGGGGTGCGGCTGGTGACCTGGGACGGGCGCCAGCGGCCGTTCCCCCGGTTCGAAGTGGACGAGCTGGCGCGGGTGCTGGGCTAAATGAGAAAGCAGCCGGGGAAGTCGGCCAGCAGGCACTGCATCCGGATGGAGAGCCGCTCCAGCCGCGCGAGGTCCGCGGGAGTGGCCTTGGCGGGGTCGAACGTCTGCAGCCATTCGTGGTCCCGCTTCAGCTTCAGGAGCGAGAGCGGCGAGGTGCCAGGAATGCGCGTCTCCCAGCGCGCGGCGAGCGCCACGAGTGGGCGGAGCGTGGCCACCTCGTCGGCCAGCTCGATCCGGTTCGGCTCGAACCGGTAGGGCGCCCGGTCCTGGTCGAGCCGCTGGAATAGCGTGACCAGCCACCGGACCGTCGCGGCCATCCGTTCATAATGCAGGGTGTCGGGCAGGTCGGTCGGCTGGTGGTAGCGCGGTGTCCGCCCCGCCGAGAGGAACAGGAACGGCACGCCCGCGTTCCGGAAGGCGTCGTAATCGCTGAACGACACCGGCCCCACGAGGGGAACCTCCTCGACCAGGTGCATGCCGACGGGCAGGACGGAAAGCTCGCCTGCGTCTGCGCGCTGTCCCTGCTGCCCGGGGATCGGCGCTTGGGGCGCGGAGCTAGCGGGAGCAAGCCTTCCGCGAGCCTCTGGCTCCTTGCCTCGAACCGGCGCCGCCTCTTGCACGCGCCGATACAGCCCGGGGCTCTTCTCCGCGCCGGCCGCGAAGACGGAGTCCCGCAGGGGCTCCCAGTGCACGCCGCCCATGAGGTCCATGATGACCACGGCCTGGAGGTTGGCCAGCGAGCCGATCTCGACTGGCAGGTGGTCGGCGAAGTATTGCGAGCCCATCTGCGGGGTGCGGATGTAGGGCGGCTCCTCCGCGTTGAAGGCGACGAAGAGGATGGCGTAGTTCGAGAGCGGCGGCAGGAGCCGCGCGGTCTCCAGCAGGATGGCGACGGCCGAGGCGTTGTCGTCCGCGCCGAGATAGCGCCCACCCAAATGGTCGTAATGGGCGCCCAGGAGGAGCCAGCGCCCAGTGCCCGCGCCGCTCGCGGGACGGACGCCGATCAGGTTGTCCCCCAGCGCCTCGGAGATCCGCTGGCCGTACCCCCCGAGCGAGGGGAGCGGCTGCAGGGCCAGCTCGCGGAAGCGGGCGGCCAGGTAGGCCGCGGCTGCGCGGTGCCCCGACGTGCCCGGCTTGCGGCCCGCCAGCTCCGGGCTGGCGAGGTAGCGGACATGGACGCGGAGCTGCTGGGCCAGGTCGCTGGCCAGGGGGAGCGTGCGGGGATCAACCGCGGCCATGGCCATGAGGCCCGCCGCGAAGCCGACGGTCGCCGCACCGGCGATTCCAAGGAGAGCGGCCGGAGCGACACGCGGCCAGCGGCGAGGCGAGGGGGGCCGGCTCAAGGCGGAGCGGGCGCCTCGGGCGGGCCGGCCGTGGCCTCCTCGTGGCTCGCCGCCGGCGGCTCGGAGGCCCGGTGCCGGAGCGCGCGGCCCTTGTCCGGCGTCGGGTCGAGGACGAGCCCGTAGGCCTGGCGCCCCTCGTGGTCTGCGGGGAGATATTCGGTGATCGGCAGCCCATCCTCGCGCACGAACAGGAGGCAGTGGCAGTACTTATGGATCTGCATCTCGTCGCAGGCGCAGAGCCACCGGCGCAGCTTGGCCTCGGCCTGCTTGTCCGGGTAGAAGTTGCACGGACAGAGTGGCTTGCCCAGCTCGTCCACGTGGGCGGCGAGCCCGTGCACCACCGCCTCGGTCACCGCCTTGTTGGGATGGAAGGTCGTCCCGCTCTTTTCGGCGAACCCTGTCACGAATTTCCACATCCGGTCCAGGCTCTGTTGCGACGGTGCGCCCATCCTGTGGTCCTTTCTCTGATCAGTGCGGCGGCCTTGGTTCCGGACCGTCCGGCGGCGCGTATCTTACCATCCCCTGCCGCCCGATCGCCATCGGGCGCCTGGCTTCGGCGGGATCTGCCAGTCAAGGGGCGGGGCATTTCGACGTTTACAAGCGGCGATGGCTCCCGATAGAATCCGGACCCTTGAGGGCAGGGCGCGGGGAAAAGGTATGACGCCGGAGGAACAATTGACCGCCCGTCTCGCCGGCTCGCTCGGTCGGGCCGAGGCGGCCGCGCTGACGGCCGAGCTGGCGCAGGCCGCGGGGCCCCCGGCGCTCGCCGCCGTGCTGGCGTTGCTCGAGGAACTCGGCGAGGCGTCGCCCAAGGCTGCCGGGGCGGCCCTCGCCGCCCTCCCGGAGCTGGCGCGGCAGGGCGGGCTGGACGTGGTCGTCCTGTGGTTGGATCTAGGCGTGGCGCTGGCCGGCTCCTCCGGCGCGGCGGCCCTCAGGTATTTCAAGGAAAGCCCCGCATGGCTGGCCCTGGTCGAGCCTCCGGCCGCGCGCCAGACTGCCCTGGCCCTGGCGCTC
>CAZTUO010000052.1:0-7179 GCA_964616355.1 uncultured Nitrospira sp. | reverse complement strand
CCAACGTCGCGCTCGAGTGCTTCCGCCGGGCGCCCGAGCTGCTCCGGGTGCTGCCGGGCGCCGAGCTGGAGCCCTGGGTCGCGGTCGGGGTCGAGCTCGCCCGGTGGGATTACGTGCTCGGCATCGAGTTTTTCAAACAGAGTCCCGCCGCGGCGCGTGTGATCCCGTTGGATCAGGTCCGGGCCTGGGTCGGGTTCGGCATGAAGCTGATCACGAGGAACAGTCTCGGGAAGCCCGACTACATCGGCACCCTGGAGTTCTTCCGGACGAGCCCGGCCATCCTCGGCGAGCTGGCGGGTACGGCTCTGCGCCAAGCCGTCCTTGACGTCGGCTCGCTGCTGGCCGACCACGATCCCGCCGCGGCGCTCGCCTGGCTCGCCGAGGCGCCAGCCCTCGTCCGGCGGATCCCGAGCGAAGAGTGGCGGCTTCGGGCGATCCGGTATGGCGCACTGATAGCGGAAAAGGACGCCGGCGCGGCGCTGGACTACCTGCGCCGGTGCCCGGAGATCCTCGGCCTCGCGGGGAGCGGGGCGGGCGCCTCGGCCGCCTTCGAGACCTGGTTCAAGGGCGGGATGGAGGTGCTGGAGTACAGCGCCGACGGGGCCCGGGCCTATTTCGCCCTGGAGACCAGGCGTGCGCTGGCGTCGGTCGAGCAGGCGTTGAGCGGCGTGCCGCTCCGGCACGTCGCCCGGTCGCTCACCCTCTTTGTCCAGGCCCTGTGCGGCCGGGAGGTGACGATCCGCGCGTTGCCGGAGCCGGTGGAGCCGGAGCAGCAGCCGGCGCGGCCGTCAGTGAGCCCGGACGGGCGGACGCTCGCCCTGCCGGCGATCCTGCGCCGCTATCCGACGCGGGAGGAGAACGTCCGGCTGTATCTGATCATGGCGGCCCACGAGGCGGGGCATCTGGAGTTCGGGACCTATCATCTCTCGCTCGCGCGGCTGGCCGACCTGATCGAAGCCGTGCAGCGCCGCTACGCCTCCGCCCTGCAGCCGGCTCTCGCCGTCCGGCATCTGGACGACCTGTTCCGGCTCTATCCGCAGCCCGGCGTGATCCGGGACCTGTGGACGGTGCTCGAAGACGCGCGGGTCGAGCACCGGCTGCGCCAGGACTATCCCGGTCTCAGCCGAGACCTTGCGGCGCTCGCGCGGGACGCGGTAACGACCCGCACGCTGCTGCATGGCATGTCGGTCCGCGAACTGGTGGTGGACGCGCTGCTGCTGCTCACGACCGCCGAGCCGGACGCATTCCGGATTCCCGAGGCGATCGCCGACGTGGTGGAACGGGCCTGGACGGTGGCTCAGCGCGTCTTCGCCCCCGGGGCCACTGCCGAGGATGCCGTCAGGATCGCGGACCGGATCTACGGGCTGCTGGACGAGCTGTTCCCATCTGTGTCCGGCATCGAAGGAGCGGAAAGCGGGACGGCCACGGAGTCGAACGTGGGCGCCGGGCCCCAGGCGTCTGAGCAGATGGGGACGACCTACCGGCCGGTCACCAACTGGGCCTACCGCGGGGAGATGCCTCCGGAGCGGATCGGCGCCCGCGAGGCGCTCGGGGAGTCCCAGGCCATCCCGGGCGCGCCGGCGGGCGCGGGGCCCGAGGATGAGCCGGGCCTGGCTGGCACCGGATCCTCCGGCTCCATGCGGGCGGGCGGCACCCGGCACGCGCGCGAGGCCGACGACGCCGGTGTGGCCGGTGCCAGGCCCCCGTCGGCGATCGAGGAGATGCTGCAGGTCGGGGAGGAGCGCTGGGAGCGGCACGCAGTGCGGGCGGCAGAAGGGCGGGCCTTCCTGTATGACGAATGGGACGGGCTCATCCGGGACTACCGTTCCGCCTGGTGTCGGGTCCTGGAGCGGATGGCACCCGAGGGCGACGCCGGGTTCGCGGCCGAGGCGCTGGCCGCTCATGGCCCTGCGGTGCGGCTCCTGCGCCGGTACTTCGAGGCGCTCCGCCCGCCGGGGCTGCGCCGGGTGCGCGGCCAGCCGGACGGCGAGGACCTCGATCTGGACGCGGCCGTCGTCCGGACGGCGGACCGCGCGGCCGGGGCCGACGCGACGGACCGGATCTACGTCCGCCGCGAGAAGTGGGAGCGGCAGGTCGCGGCGGCCTTCCTCGTGGATCTGAGCGGCTCGACCAGCCGCCGGATCGAGCCGGACGGGCGCCGGATCATTGACGTGGAGAAGGAAGGGCTCGTGCTGCTCTGCGAGGCGCTGGAGGCCGTCGGCGACCAGTACGCGGTCTATGGCTACTCGGGACAAGGCCGGCGCCAGGTGGACTTTCTCGTGCTCAAGGACTTCGACGAGGCAGCCCGGGGGCGCCCGGGCGCCCGGATCGGCGCGGCCGCCCCGCTCCAGCAGAACCGGGACGGCGCGGCCATCCGCCACGCGACACGCAAGCTCCTCGGACGGAACGCCCGCGTCCGGCTGCTCGTGCTCCTCAGCGACGGGCGGCCCCTTGACGATGGGTACGCGGACGAGTACTCGTTGGAGGACACGAAGATGGCCCTGCGGGAGGCGCGGATGCAGGGGGTGGAGCCCTTCTGCATCACGGTGGACCGCGAGGCCGACGGCTACCTGCGCCGCATGTACGGCGAGGTGCGGTTCCTGGTCATAGACCGCGCGGCCGCGCTCCCCGAGCGGCTGCCGCGCATGTACCAGCGCCTGACTCGCAGCTAGGAGCCGGCAGCGACCAGCGAGCGGCTTCGGATTCGGACAAGGAGGGCGCGGGGTTGCTCCTTGCTATTTGCTCTCAGCTTGTGGCTATTTGCGATGACTGAGCGCACCGTGCCTCCCTGGCTCTACAAGCTCTTCACCGGGCACCAGTATCCCTACGTGCGCCGGCAGGCGAAGTTCGCGCGGACAGCCTCGGCGCCGGGCGAGGAGCGCCGGGAGCCGACGAAGGAGGAGATCGACGCCAAGTTCTGGGAGATCTTCCCCCGGTGCACGGCCAAGGTGCTGGAGGAAGTGAAGACCGGCATGATCGTCGCGTTCCAGGAGCTGGGGACCTATCCGCCCGGCACCTACCAGGAGCTGATTGACCATCCGGAGGAGTTCCTGGCCCGGACGTACGGCAAGAAGAAGATCAAGGTCAACTTCTACGACGGCGAGAACTTCGTCTGCACGATCAACTTTAAGGTGGGCGGCTGGACGGAGCACGAAACCAGCGAACCAGCAAATAGCTGAAAGCGAATAGCTCGGAGCTACCCGCTGGTTGCTGTTGGCTACTTGCTCCATAGGGAGGAGCAATGGGACGACCGAAGGTCACGGTGGTGGGCGCCGGGAACGTCGGGGGGACGGTCGCGCAGCGGCTGGTGGAGCGGAACTGCTACGACGTGGTGCTGGTGGACGTCGTCGAGGGGTTGCCGCAGGGCAAGGCCTTGGACCTCGCCCAGGCTGGCCCGATCTGCGGGTACCACGCTGCCATCGTGGGCAGCAACGGCTATGAGGAAACGGCCGGCTCCGCCGTGGTCGTCATCACCTCCGGAGTGGCCCGCAAGCCGGGGATGAGCCGCGACCAGTTGCTGGAGACGAACGCGCGCATCGTGCAGGAGGTCGTTCGTCAAGCGGCAGCCCGCTCGCCGGAGGCGATCCTGCTGCTCGTCACGAACCCGCTGGACGCGATGACCTATGTGGCGCACCGGGTGAGCGGGTTCCCCAAGGCCCGGGTCATGGGCATGGCCGGCGTGCTGGACGCGGCGCGGCTGCGGAGCTTCATCGCCGCGGAGTTGCACGTGGCCGGCGACGACGTCGCGGCGATGGTCCTGGGCGGACACGGCGACACGATGGTGCCGTTGATCCGGTACACGACGGTCGCGGGCCGGCCCGTGAGCGAGTGGCTGCCGAAGGAGCGCCTGGAGGCGCTCGTCCAGCGGACCCGGGACGGCGGGGCGGAGATCGTCAGCCTGCTCAAGATGGGGAGCGCCTTCTACGCGCCCTCGGCGGCCGTCGTCGAGATGGTGGAGGCCATCCTCAAGGACCAGAAGAAGATCCTCCCCTGCGCCGCCCGCTGCGACGGGGAATACGGCATCCAGGGGTTGTTCGTCGGCGTCCCCGTGCGACTGGGGCGGGGCGGGGTCGAGGCCATCGTCGAGTACGAGCTGACCCCCGCGGAGCGGGTGGCTCTCCAGACCTCGGCTGCGGCGGTGCGGGAGCTGTGCGCGGCGGTGGACCGGCTGCTCGGTCCCTGACAGCGATACGTACCCACCACAGAAGGTGTCCGCCGATGCTCTCCGCCGCCCCGCTTGTGTGGGGCCGCGCCCTTGACATTCCGATCCGGACTGCGATAGACAGTTCTCCGTCAGCAGTTAACCTAGGGGTGGTGAACCGATGACATTCCTCGAGGATCCATACAAGACGATGGGAGCGGGATTCGGCCTGACCGCCGTCCTGGCCGGGCTGTGGGTAGCGATCGCGGGGATGCCGGAGGGCGGCGCCTGGGTGGAACAACTGTTCCGGTGGACCCACTTCCTGGCGGGCATCACCTGGATCGGCCTCCTGTATTTCTTCAACCTGATCAACGCGGGATTCCTCAAGTCCTTGGACGCGGGCCAGAAAGGCGTGGTCATCCCGCGGCTCATGCCGGTCGCGCTCGCCTGGTTCCGGCACGGTGCGACGGTGACGGTGCTCGCCGGATTGGTGTTGATCTTCATGCTCCATCCGACCCTGGCGGGGACGGGCGACAAGGCGATCTGGCTCGGCGGTCTGCTGGGCATCATCATGATGATCAACGTACACGCGATCATCTGGCCCTGCCAGAAAGAGATCATCCGCTTGACCAAGGAAGCCGCGGAGAGCGGGAAGCCGACGCCGCCCGAGATGGCCGCCCTCGCCAAGAAGGCGCTCTATGCCTCGCGGATCAATTTCATGCTCTCGATCCCGATGCTCTTCTTCATGGGCGCTGCCAGCCATCTTCCCGTGAAATAAGGGCATAGACCGGTCGGATGCGGCTCGCCCCGGATCCCTCGACAGGAGGGGCTCGGGGCGAGCCTGTTTCCGGGCCGGTGCAAGGCACCTCGTGTGGAGACGCGGGCCCGATCGGTCCCGACCGGCATGGGGCTCTGGCCCTAAGTGTTTGACTTTCAGGCCCAAGAGGACGATTCAGCCTTGACGGGAGCGAGAAGGCGGCTTTATAGTGGAGAACTCTCAGCCATTCGGCTGGGTGCGAGTTACCTCTGGAGGACGGGCGAGTGACGGCCACGGCACCGCGGCTTCTGCAACCCCAGAACGGATCCCCCTGGGACATCGAGGCCTACCTGAAGCTGGGTGGGTACGAGGCGTGGCGCAAGTGCCTGAAGGATCTGCGCCGCGAGGAGATCGTCGCCGAGATCAAGCGGTCCGGGCTGCGCGGCCGGGGCGGGGCCGGGTTTCCAACGGGCGTCAAGTGGGACAAGGTTCTGAATCACCGCATCAAGGAGCGGTATTTTGTCTGCAACGCGGGCGAGCACGAGCCCGGGACCTTCAAGGACCGCTACCTCCTCAAGCATTATCCGCACCGGTTGCTGGAGGGCTGCCTGATCGCGGCCTACACGGTCCAGGCCAAGGCCTCTTTCATCTACCTCAACCATGAATACGAAGAGGAGCGCAAGCATCTGGAGCAGGCCATCGAGCTGGCCCGGGCCCGGGGCTTCCTCGGGAAGAACGTGCTGGACAGCGGGCTCGACCTCGACATCGAGATCTTCTCCGGGCAGGGCAGTTATGTCGCTGGCGAGGAGACGGCGATGCTGGAGTCCATGCAGGGCCGGCCGGCGATGCCGCGCCAGAAGCCGCCCTTCTATCCCACAGACTTCGGGCTCTACGGCAAGCCCACCCTCGTCAACAATGTCGAGACGCTCTGCAACATCCCGCTCGTGCTGCGCCACGGCGCCGCCTGGTTTGCCTCGGTGGGCACGGAGAAGTCCCCCGGCACCATGTTGTTCTCGCTCAGCGGAGCGGTGAGGCGGCCGGGCGTGTACGAGATGCCCCTGGGCACGCCCCTCCGGCGCCTGATCGAGGAGTTCGGCGGCGGGGTGACCGGGGGCCGGAGGGTCAAGGCGGTCTTTCCGGGGGGGCCGGCCTTCTCCATGGTGACCGCAGCGGATCTGGACCTGCCGATGGACTTCGACTCGCTGAAGAAGGCCGGCACGGGGCTGGGCTCGGCCGGGGTGATCGTCGTGGACGACGCCACCTGCATGGTGGCCCAGACGCTCAAGTTCTCGGAATTTTTCAAAAACGAGAGTTGTGGCCAGTGCCCGCCGTGCCGGATGGGGACGATCAACCTGGCGACGCTCGTGGCCAAGATCGAGCACGGTGCGGGCACGCAGAAAGACCTGGACACGCTGCTCCAGGTCTGCGGGTTTGTGAAGGGCACCGGGTACTGCACGCTGGTCACCGGCGCGGCGGTGCTCGTCCAGAGCGCCCTCCGGCTATTTCGTCACGAGTTCGAGGAGCACATCGCCTTGGGGCGGTGTCCCTTCAAGCCGGAAAACGTGCTGGCGGCGAACAGCCACTAGCAGCGGCGAGCGGGCGGAACAAGACGCTCACGGCTTCAGCTATTCGCGGCTAGCTGGTCACTGTTCGCCCGTGAAGCCTATGCCGAAAGTCACGTTTCTGCATCCGGACGGTAAGAGCGGCGACGTGGCGGCGAATATGACGCTGCTCGAGGCAGCGCTGGAACTGGGGTTTCCCCTGAACCACGACTGCGGTGGCAACGCCTCCTGCACCACCTGCCGGGTCGAGGTGCAGGTCGGGTTGGAGAATCTCTCGGAAATTGATTTCGACGAGCAGGACCTCCTCGACCGTGAAGGCTTGACCGAGCCCTACCATCGGCTGGGGTGCCAGTCGCGGATCCTGGGCGACGTGGTGGTCCGGGTTCCGGAGCACAAGTGGGAGCGCCCGGCCTCGGGTGCCGCGGAGGCCTCGACGGCCGACCCTCGGTCGGTAGCGTCATAGGGAAGGGCAGAAGCGGGAAGGAACAACTACGGGCGGTAGGGCTCCGCCGCGCGCTTGCCCCGTTGCACGAGGGAGAGCAAGGGAGGCCCCTGCGGTCCAGGCTAGCAAAATGGAGGATGCGATGGTGACGATCACGCCGAAGGCGGAAGAGAAGATCCTGGAGCTGATGAAGGAGGAGCAGGACGTCGTCGGATTGCGGATCTACGTGCGCGGCGGCGGCTGCCACGGGTACCAGTACGGCATGTCGTTCGAGAAC
>CAZTUO010000051.1:0-14417 GCA_964616355.1 uncultured Nitrospira sp. | reverse complement strand
CGCCACCTGGCCGTTGCTCGCGATGTTCACGCTCCAGGCGACGCCCAGCACCGGCACCTGCCAGAGTTCCCGGCCCGTCCGGTCGAAGAGGCGAAGGTACCAGTGCGTGCCCAGGAGAAAGGTCTGCCCGTCCGGTGCCACGGCCAGACTGAATGCGGTCTCATACGGCTTGAGGGTCAGCGGGCGGCCGTTGAGTTTGGGCGCGCTGCTGTTCTGCCAGTCCGTTACCTCGAGACCGGGAGCGGACGTGACCGGCGCGGTCAACGAGGCGCTGCCGGTGACATCTATGGTCAACGTCCGGGTGGCCAGCGAGAACTAGGCGGGCGAGCGCCCCCCCGCCTCGTAGGCGAACTGCACGGTGGAGCCCTCCGCTGACACGAGAAACCCCGACAGGTTGCCTCGATGATCGGCGATCGCTGCCGGCACGGCGAGCGTCCGGCGGCCCCGCGCGTCGAACACGCCGAAGGTCGGATCGGCCGCCCCGAAGGCGACCCCGCCGTCGTCGAGAGGCTGGAGATCCATGATGGTGTCTGTCGCCGCGGGCAGGTCGGTGGCTCGGCCCCGGCCCCCCTCGGTCCAGACGCGGATCGGGTTCAGGTCGTTCACGTCGTATCGGCCTCCCGCGTAGAGCCTGCGGCCGTCGGCGGACCAGGCCACCTTGGACAGATCTCCGCTCCTCACGTCACTCGTGTCAGGGGCGTACAACAGGGTCAGATCGGCAGCGGAAAGGACGTTCACGCTGCTGGAATCGTCGAATCCCACGGCGATCCTCGTCCCGTCGGGAGAGAAACGGACCGCGAACGGCCGCGCGCCACCGGGCGCCCGGCGTTTGGCCAACAGCCGGAGCGTCCGGTCGTAGAGCCGGATCCAGCCGTCCCACGAGCTCGTCACGATCCGGCCGGCCCGGTCCACATCGGCACCATAGCCGTCGCTCCCATAGTCGCCGTCTTCCCCCACCACGGTATAGTCCGAGGTCCGATACACGCGGATCCCGTGACCCTTGATCGTCGCGACGAGACGCGCGCCGTCCGGACTGTAGACGAGGTGATCGATGACGTTGGCGAGACCCGCCAGGCGCTGGAGCAGACGCCCCGTCGCGCGGTCGAACAGGTAAATGGAATGGCTCTCGTCCCACGCGTACCCCGTCCACCCGCCGGCCGCGACCGTCCGGCCGTCCGGAGAGATCGCCACCGCGTAAATCTTGCCTTCGTTGCCCTCGCCGAGCGGCGGCCGGAGGACCTGCAGGAGCCGCCCGGTCCCCAGGTCCCAGACCCGGACCGTCTTGTCGTCCGAGCCGGTCACGAGAACCCGGTTGGCCGCATCCACGCTGATCCGGCCGATCCGGGCCGTGTGGGTCCCGCTCTCGATGCGGAGGATCGGCTCGGCGGGCGGCTCGCCGGCCCAGGCAGGTGGGAGCCCGGCCACGGTCAGGACCCCGGTGAACAGGGCGTCTCGAAGTCGCATGGTCGCCTCTCGCGTAGGTGGTCCGCGCGCCCGCCTCACGGCCGCAACGCGATCGGGAAGTCGGGGACTGTCTTCGGCTTAGACGTGGTCGGGGTCTGGGTACCCTGGGTCAGCTCCTTGACCCGATCGGCGAGCCAGGCGTCGAGCATGTTGACGGTGATCGTGCCCTTGCCAAGGAAGTCGGCCTTGCCGTCGAGCCCTTCCAGCAGGGCCTTGGTGAACGCGCCGTTCCCCCATTCCGGGCGCTCCTGTGAGTACTGTCGGCCGGTCGAGGAGGCGAAAACCACGGCGCCGCTCTCGGCGCTCGCCAGTTCGTTCACGACGCCGATGATGTCCGCGACTCCCCGGCGCGGGCCCATGATGTTGCCGGAATGGCAGGTGTCGAGGAACACGAGCGTCTTGCCCGCCAGCGCGTGGACCGTGGCCAGGATGTCCGCGAAGATCACGCCGGTCCGCTTGAGCTTCTCCGTGTCCGCGTTGACCGGCAGGAAGTAGTAGGTGCCGCTCGGGTCGTTCACGCCATGCCCGGCCAGAAAGACCATCGCGACGTCCTTGGCGGTGGTCTCCCGCTGGATCCACTCCAACCCGTCCAGAATCCCGTCCTTGGTCGCCTGCGCGTCAGTCAGGACCTTCACCACGACCTCCTTGTAAAGCCCGCCCTTCTGCTTCTGGATGGTGGCGACGAAGTCCTGGGCGTCCTTGGCGGCGAGCCCGAGCACCCATTCCCTGTTCTCGTACTGGCTCACGCCGACAGCGAGCACGTAGAGCGTGGGCTTGACGACGAACTCGTCGGGCTTCGGCCCTCGCCACCTGACGCGCACGGTCGCAGGCTGGCTCGCGGCGAAGCGGTTTTCGGCGATGATCCCGATCTCCGCATCCTGCGGCGGAATCGTCACCCGCAGCTCCTTCGCCTCCGGCTCCGCCCCCGGCTTGCGCCCCTGGACCTTGATGTCGCGGGTCGTCGCCATCGGCCGGCCGTCCACCAGCGCCTTGATCCCGGTGACCGGCTCCCCGGAGGGCGACCGGACCGTGAACCGGACGAGGACCTCGGGTTGGTTCACCTCGGTCCCATCCACGGGCGCGTGGATCGTCACCACGGGCGGCAGCCGCTGGCCGAGCGCGACGTCCGGTGGCTGGCGCCCGGCCTCCGAGTTGGCGAGCCGGAGCGCCTCGCTCTCGTCCAGGGTATCGAGCACCCACGCAACGACATCCGGGCGGTAGAACACACTCCGGAACTGGCCAACGGGAAAGAAGTCCGCCTCGGCATCCCGGCCGTTGTTCCGGTGCCAGCCGATGAGGTCCTCGCCGCCCGGTGAGGTGTCGTAGTAGCCCGTCGGGGTCCACAGGACCCACCGCTTCCGATCCGCGTGGGGGAAGAACGCGAGCAACTCCTTCCCATCCCGCAGCCGATACCAGCGAAGCGTCCCGTCGGCGAGCGCAGCGACGACCATCCGGCCATTGCCCGTCACGTTCACGCCCCAGGCCGCGCCGGGCAGGGGGACCGCCCACTGCGGCTGGCCGGTCCGGTCGAAGACCCGCAGGTACCACTCGGTTCCCAGGAAGATGAACCCGCCGGGGGCCAGCGCCAGGCTGCGGGCCCGCTCCGCCGGCTCCAGGGGGAGCGGCCGCCCGTTGAGCCGCGGCGCCGTCGTATCCTGCCAGCCAGCGACCTCCAGGCCGGGCGCGCCGGTCACCGGCGCAGCCAGCGTCCCGTCTGGCTGAGGGTCCGTTTCCAGCACCCGGGTCGCGATCGAGAAGCGGGCAGGCGCCCTGCCCTGGAACTCATAGCCAAACCGTACGGTGCCGCCGTCCGCCGACACCAGGAAGCCGCCCTCGAACACCGCGCGATAGTCCGCCGTGGACGGCCCGACGAAGAGCGTCCGCTGGCCGGCCGCATCGAGCGCGCCGAAAGCGGGATCGTAAGTCGCATAGACCACGCCGCCGTCGTTCAGCGGGAGCAGGTGTTGGATCGAGTTCCCCGCGGCCGGGACATCCATCGCCGTCCCCCGGCCCTCCTCGCTCCAGGCGCGGATCATGATCGTGTCGTTGCGCGCGAAGGTGCCGCCCGCATAGAGCGTACGCCCGTCCGCCGACCAGGCCACGCTGCTCAGCCGTTGCTCCGGGCTCACCGCGCGCGTGTCCGGGGCATAGAGCAGGGCCAGGTGGCCCGCTGACAGCACGTTCACCTGCGGCGAGTCCGCAAACCCGACCGCAACCTTGGCGCCGTCCGGCGAGAAGCTCACCTGCAGCGGCTGCACGCCGCCGGGCGCCCGGACCTTGGCGAGCAACTGGAAGGTCGGCGAATAGAGACGGAGGTAGCCGTCCCAGGACGACGTGACGAGCCGCCCCTGCCGATCGAAGTCCGCCCCATGGCTCGCGGACCCGTACCGCTGGTCCTGCGCCACCTGCGCGTAGTCGCCGGTCCGGTAGACCCGGAACCCGTGACCGCCGCCCAGGGTCGCCACCAGCCACCGCCCGTCCTCGGAGTAGGCCAGGTGGTTGACCGCCTCGGGCAGGCCGCCGATCCGGCGGACGAGGCGCCCGCTCGGCGCGTCGAACAGGTAGATGCTCTTGGGCTCGTCCGCGGCGCCGGTGAAGCCGCCGCAGGCGACCGTCCGGCCGTCCGGAGAGATCGCCACCGCATAGAGCTTGCCGTCATTCCCGTCACCGATCGGCGGCCGCAGGACGCGCAGAAGCCGGCCCTTCGGCAGCTCCCAGAGCCGTACGGTCTTGTCCCGGGAGGCCGTGACCAGCAGCCGGCCGGTGGCGTCCACGCCGATCCGCCGGATGACCTCCGTATGCATACCGGTCTCCAACCGGAGCTGCGGGGCCGCAGGTAGCTCCGCCGCCACAGCCGGGGCGGTGAGCCAGGCTGCCCCCAGGACGCCTAGCGCGATCTGCCGCAAGCCTTCCCCGATTCGCATCCCGCCCTCCTGTCCTCCCATCCTCCTCCGACATCGCCTCCCCGGACCAGCCACCGGCGGGGCGGCATAGCCGTCCCTGCGCCAGGCGGACTCCGGGCACCACTCAGCAGAAACCATAAAAACCGTTCCGGGTACAATACGCCGAACGGCGTACGTAGAGATTCCTCCGGGCAAGCCTTTGAACGAGATGCGCGGGGGCGGGGGCGGCGGCCGCCCGGGCGCCGCCGTTACCGAGGGCGATCACCCGCGGCCGCGCGGAGGCCGAAGAGCCCGGCGCCGCAGGCGCCGGTGCCGCCATTCCAGGGCCAGCAGACACGCGACGACCAGGAGCGGCCCGAGCAGCGCGATCCCCATCAGCCAGGACATGGCCGACCTCCGTGGACGAGCTCTGAGCCGAAGGCCCCGTCTTCGGCTCCGCGCCTCAACCCTATACCCTATCATAAGGTCGAGCAAGGCGGATGCCAGGCGCCGTCTTCCCAAGCTGCCTCGGAAGCCGTTGCTTTCACGTTCTTTTGTTGGGGCACTGGGGGGAGGGCGAGCGGGGCGAAGGCTCCCTTTCGTACAGGATCGCTAACAAACTTGGACAGGACCGTTGGAACCGGGTCGCGACGGAGGCCGGCGTCCGCCGTTCCGCCGGGGGGCCGGATTCTGCGGCGCTCAGCTCCCCGAGACGGGCGCCGCCTGCGCGGACAGCGCTTCAGGCGTCCCAGCCGGCCTCACGGGCTGGTGGGCGGCCGTCTGGTCAATGATCACGAGCCCGCAGATGTCGCAGATCCAGAATTCCCCGAGCGGGAGCAGGGACGCGCGTTGGCATCGCGGACACATGGTGCCCCTCCTCAGGCAAACGTCGAGCGACAAACGACGAGTGAGAGACGGTTCGTTAGGTTATCGGCGCGGCGGCGGGGATCTTGAGCCCTGCGGCAGGACGCTCCTCCGCGGTGCGATCTGTTGCAGGGGCGGACCTGGCGGTGTATAGTAACTCTACGTTCCTCGACCGAAGGGCGCGACGTATGACATCGCCAAAGGGAGCACGGTCACGCTCCTCTTGCCGGGAGAGTCGCAGGCCCCCTGCGGCCCGGGTGCTGCTCGGCACGGTCGTGCTGGTCGCCGCCGCCTTCGGCCCCTATCCGGCTGAAGCCAGCCCTTCGCGAGACGCTCCTTTCACGAAGGTGCAACTGATCCGCGTGCTCGCGACGACGCTCACCCCCTCGCGCCACCCGGTCGGCGCAGTCACGGAGTTGGTCGTAGCCCTTGAGCAGCGCTCGGATCAGCGGGGGATCCAGGTCACCTTCCACACGCAGCCCGGCCGGTTCTCCATCTCGGCGCAGACCGAGGTCCTGTCGGCGATCGTGCGGACGGCCAAGCTGGCCAACCTGAACCCCGATTCCTGGAGCGTGTCGTTAGCCGCACTGGCCCCAGGTCGCACCGTGTCGGGAGGGAGCCTGTCCGCCATGGTCGGGCTGACCGTGGCGGCGCTGGCGAAGGGCGACACCATCCCCACCGATCGCGTGATCACCGGAACCATCGCCCCCGACGGCCAGATCGGCCCAGTGGACGGCATCGGCCTGAAGCTCGAGGCAGCCCAGAAGAAGCGCCTCCAGCGGGTGCTGGTGCCGGAGGAGTATGCGACCACCGAGGCGGACTGGACCGTGCCCTTCCTCCTCCATGTCTCCCCGGTAGGCACGGTCAGCAAGGCCTATGAGGCCCTGACGGACCACCCGCTGCAGGAAAAAATCTATCGCGAGGAAGATTAGCGAGGCGGAACGGCCGAGCGCACGGGCTCCCAGCGCCCGGCACCATCCCGTTACCGCACGTGGATCGTCTTCGCCACCAGCCCGTTCGCGTCCCGGACGTAGGTGAGGTCCACCCGCTCGCCCACCTTGATGTCGCCCAGGGCGACCCGTTGCTTCCCGCGGGTGATCACCGCGTCCGGTTGGACGACCACGCCGACGATCAGCTCCTGCTTCTTCCCCGTCTGCGTCTTGGCCACGAGCACCGGCGGCGCAGCCTCGAGGTTGACGGCCACGATTTCACCCTGCACCGTCCGCACGGGGGCCTTCACGTCCGTGGCGGCCGCTGAGGCTCCCGCCGCGACCAACCCAAGGGCGACGCTCCAGAACAACGCCCGCGCACGGCCGCCCCGACCCCTGCCTGCCTGCACCCGCATAGAGCCACCTCCTGGCTGATTGCTGCTGCCGGCCCGGCTGTCTTCGCCGAACGATCGGTTCGCCGCTAGCCGGCCAGGTCCGCTTCCCAAAGAGAGAGGGACGGCACCGCAGGCGCACGGCGGCCCGATGCTCAGCGCTTGAAAAGCACCTGCCGATACTGCGTGCCCTTGACTTCGTACTCCACGACCAGCCGCCCGTCGGCCTCGAGCCGCCCCACGCCTGTGCGGGCGGAGAGGTGCAGCCCCCTGTCGCCGATCTCCCAGGTCCCTTGCTCGCTCCCCCAGGTATAGGTCCCGTCGGCGTTCAACGTCAGCTGAGGCCACGTGCGACAGGATCGGCCCGTGAAAGGCCCGCCGTAGACCGACTGGCAGCCCCAAGTGCCGACCAAGGCCTCGCGCTGCAGAGCCCGCTCCTCGCCCGCGGAGGCGAACAGCGAACACACCGCGCCTGCGAGGAGACCCAGCAGGACGAGACCCGATCGAAGCATCATGCGCCTGTGTGGGTGGATGGTAAGGGGGCCCCCGGGAAATTGCAAGAGCCCGGGCGACGGCGGGTCGGGCGCGCGGCGGGATTCTACGCAGGCGAGCGGGTGACGGGCGGATACCAGTAGCCAGCCAGCTCCAACGTCTGCCGGCTGACGCTGGACCCGGCCGGATGGCCCTCGATGTCCCGGAGGAGCGTCCAGACCTCAAACCCCGGGATCAGAGCCGTCCCCTTTTGCCAGCCGCAATAGACGGCGGGGGCCTGGGGGCGCGGCGCACCGCTGCGTGACCGGACCGGGGGCGCGGGGCACGCGGGGATTCCAGCCGATTGTCTGCCGAGACGGCTCATCGCCTGGGTTCTCGGCAGGTATCGAGGGGGACTTGAGTCCACCGGGCGCGGGCTACGAGCTGGGCTTGGCGCAACGGAACCCGATGGTCGGCGCCCGCTGGTCCGGCGGGGCGCCGTTGCGCGTGGCGGCCCGCAACATGGCCGGCTTGCTCTTCCAGGAGCCGCCGCGGACGCCCTTGTACCGGCCCGACGTCGGGCCAGGCGGGTCCCGCTCGGGGATCACCGAGTAGTAGTCAAAGCCGAACCAGTCCTGGACCCACTCGGCGACGTTGCCGGCCATGTGACGGACGCCGTAGGGGCTCTGCCCCTCGTCCCCGCTGTTCACCGCGGCGACCAGCGGGATCTCGTGGACGTGGTACTGGCCGAACACCGCCAGGCCCGGCTGCGGTGGCGCGCTGCCCCAGGGGAACAGGCGGCCGTCAGCGCCGCGGGCCGCTTTCTCCCACTCCGCCTCGGTCGGGAGGCGCTTTCCCTTGGCCCGGCAGAACTCGTCGGCTTCGGTCCAGGTCACGTACAGCGCGGGCCAGCGGGCGAGGACATAGTCCGGCAGGCTGTGCACGGTGACGACGTGCCAGATCAGCCGTTGCAGCTCGTCGGCCGGCGGCCGCCCCCGCTCCTGCAGGAACCTGAGGAACTCCCCGAGACTGACCTCGTCGCGGTCTATCGCAAAAGCGTCGAGCCAGATGCACCGCTGCGGGAGCTCCGTGTCGTCGAACTGCGTCTCGAGCCCATAGGGGTCGTCGTCCTTCCGCACGCTTCCCAAGAGGAACCAGCCAGCCGGCACGGAGATCTGTGGGGAGGATTCGGCCAGGTTCGCGATGGCCGCCAGATGGCGCGCCAGCTCAGCGGCCGGCTCGGTAACGGCGCGGGCGGAGGGAGGCTCGCCGGGGGCGAGCAGGCTCAGCGTGGCGACCAGCGAGAGGCCAAGGCGGGGCAGGTCAAGGCTGGGTGGGTTGGCTGACGTAGGCACGGGGCGCCTCTGCAGCAGATATACAGGACCGTGCGGCGGGACACAACGCGCCTCCCATCCGCCGGGAGCCGATCCGTCCTCCCCCCGGCTGGCCAGGAGGTTGCACGCCGGCGCGGAACGAATTAGAAATGGACGGGATCGGGGGAGCCGGGCGACTGCCGCCCGGCCTGGAGCGCAGGGGTGCGGATCGAACGCTGGGACCCGACACGGGACGGGCCGCTCTCGGAAGCGGCGCTGCGGCGGAAGCTCGAGGGGCGCGGCTACCGCGTCTCGCGCTATGTGTATCCTCCGGGCACGGTCTTTCCCGACCATGCCCACGGGATGGACAAGCTGGACGCGGTAGTCTCCGGCCGCTTCCGCATGGTGGTGGAAGGAGAGGAAGTGGTCCTGGAGGCTGGCGACGTGCTCGCCGTGCCGCGGGGAACGGTCCATTCCGCGGCGGTCGTCGGCGATCAGCCGGTCGTGAGCTTGGACGCGACAAAGGAGTGACGGAGTCCATGGATCAAGACAAGCGGGAGCCCCAAACCGGGGCAGATGCGGTCGGCCGCCGACAACTCCTGAAGAGATTGGGCGCGCTCGGAGCCATGGCGGCGCTGGGCGGACCGCTCGCGGCTGCCCGGGCCTTGGCCCAGGCAGCGGCACCGGGGGCGGTCCCCAGCTCCCAGCCGGTGGCCGGCGAGGTCCCGCGCCGCCCCTTCGGCCGCACCGGGCTCCAGGTCTCGGTGCTCTGCCTCGGCGGCGCCCACCTGGGACGCGTGGCCAGCGACGCCGAGGCGATCCGGATCGTCCACGAAGCGACTGACGCCGGGATCACCTTCATGGACAACGCCTGGGAGTATCACCAGGGCCGCGCCGAAGAGCTGATGGGCCGGGCGCTCGCCGGCCGGCGCCAGCAGGTCTTCCTGATGACCAAGGTCTGCACGCACGGCCGGGACAAGAAGGTGGCGATGCAGCAACTGGAGGACTCCCTGCGGCGGCTGCGCACCGACTACCTCGACCTCTGGCAGATTCACGAAGTGATCTACGAGGACGACCCGGACCGCCACTTCGCACCCGGCGGCGCGGCGGAGGCGCTCCTGGAGGCCAAGCAGCAGGGCAAGGTCCGGTTCCTCGGGTTCACGGGGCACAAGGCCCCGAAGATCCATCTCCGGATGCTCGCCCACGACTTCCCCTTCGACGCCTGCCAGCTCCCGCTCAACGTCTTCGACGGCACCTTCCGGAGCTTCGAGCGGGAGGTGCTCCCCGAGTTGACCCGCCGCGGGATTGCGCCGCTCGCCATGAAGACGCTGAGCGGGAACGGCGCCCCGATCACGCACCGGGTGCTGACCGCGGAGGAGGCGCTGCGCTACGTGCTGAGTCTGCCCGTCGCCACGATCGTGAGCGGGATCGACTCCCGGGAGGTCCTCCGGCAAAACCTCGGGATCGCCCGCCGGTTCGTGCCGATGACGCCGCAGGAGATGGCCGCGCTGCGGACCCGGGTCGCAGGCTACGCGGCCGACGGCCGCTTTGAGCCCTTCAAGTCGTCGCGCCTCTACGACGGCCGGATCGGCCGCGAGCAGCACGGGCTGTTGTAGCCGCGGCTAGCCCGTTTCCTCCATCCAGAGCGCTTCCAGGTTGGGGATCAGCGCGTGGCGCTCGCGCAGCAGGCCGTCCAGGAGGCGCAGGTCGGGGTCCTCGGTGACGGCGGGATTGATCCGGTGCGCCTCGCCGAACGCCTGCCTGAGCACCAGCCGCCGCTCGACCGGCCCCGGCGCACGCTCGACGCCGATCGCGGTCACCACGGCCAGCTCCGCGAGCGCATGCCTGGCGGATTCGTCCATCACCGTCAGCTCGCCTTGCGCCCTTCCGGCGCCCGCTTGCCTTCCTTGCGCATCCGGTCCAGGTACTTGCACGTCTCCACCTCGACCAGGATCCGGTCCCCTGGCTGGATGAACTGGGGAACGAGGATGACCATGCCGTTGTCCAGCGTCGCGTCCTTCATCGTGTTCTCGCCCTGACCCCGGATTCCAGTCCCGCAGGAGGCAACAGTCACCTCGACGGCGCGCGGCAGGTCCACCGATACCGGCTTGCCCTCGTAGCACTCCACCTGGATGCTGTCACCCTCCTGAAGGAAGGGGAGGACCTTCTCCAGGGTCGCGCGCGAGAGGCTCACCTGGTCGAAGGTCTCGGGATGCATGAAGACGACCTCGTCCTGGTCCGAATAGAGGAACTGCATCTTCACGCGCTCCAGCGCCACATCCTCGACCCGATCATCCATGGCCCAGCGCTGCTCCCGTTCCCGTCCCGTCTGGAGGTGGCGGAGCGTGGCCCGCACGGAGCCAGCGAACTGGCCCGTGCCAGAATGGAGCGTCACGGAGAGGACCTTGTACAGCTCGCCGTTGAGGAGAATCGCATGACCTTCCCGGAGATCCTGGGCTGGGCGCATCAAGGGGCCTCCTTTCCTGAACGCTGGCCCTTCCATGGTAGCGGGAGTGCCGGAGGGAAGGTCAAGAGGGAGGGTCTGGTCGGCGCCCGACCGCCCATTCCGGAACCGGATCCACAGGCTTCGCGCGGTAGGCGTCGAGCCCCCGCCGGATGATCCCCTCGGAGAGAAGGGGGAAGCCGCCTTGCAGGGCTCGGCGGCCGACTGCGGCGGATGCCTGGTCGTCGTTCCGGAGCAGCTCGCGCAGGGCACGGGCGATCCGCCCTCGAGCCTCTCTGAAGAACTCGTCCGCGAGCACCCACCCCGAGGCGTCCCCGGCCACGTGCTCCTGCGCTTCCGCGCGCAGCGCGGTCGCGGCGATCGTCAGGATATCCTCGCCGACCGCCTCGATCCGATTCTGCCGCCCCTGGTCGTCCCGCAGCGCGGCGCGCCGCCACGCCATCGCCCAGAGGATAGCCCGGGCCAGGCGCCGGCTGGCGCGTTCCGCGTAGCGCAGCTTCTCGCGGACCCGCGGATGCTGACACGGCGGCGCCGCGGGCAGCGGGGCCCGCCTGAACTGCGCCAGGTACCAGGGCAGGTAGAACCGGATCAATGCCAGCAGCGCCCGGCGCCGCGCGCCGGCCGGCGCCTGCTCATCCAGATACGTGTGGGCCCGGTCCAGGTGCGGGCTCAGCCCCTCCCGGGCCACGAAGGGGCGCAGGATGTCGGTCGCGCCCTCGCCGATCCGGTACATCTCGGCGTCCCGGACGAGCTGCTCGATCCCGAAGGCGGGCTCGCCCCGCGCCCGCTTGGAGTCGGCGGTCTCGTAACCCATCCCGCCGAAAAGGATCTGGGCCTCCCGCAGAAACTGGATGGTCCGCTCCGAGCAGAAGATCTTCGCGATCGCTGCCTCGATCCGGATGTCGTACTGCTTCTGGTCGGCCAGGCGCCAGACCAGCGAGGCCAGGGCCTCCATGGCGAAGAGGTCCGTCGCCATCCGGCCGACCCGCATCATCTGGGTCTGCCGCTCCGCGAGCGGTTTGCCGAAGGTGAGCCGGCTGTTGGCGCGATCCAGCGTCGGCTGCCAGGCCTGTTTCGCCATGCCGAGACAGATCGCCGGAATGCTGACCGCGCGGCCGACGTTCAGAATCGTCAGCGCGTACCGGAGCCCGCGGCCGACCTCGCCGATCACGTTCTCCGCCGGGATCCGCACGTCCGTGAAGGTCATGTACGCGTTTTCGATCCCGCGGCAGCCCTCGAACTGGCAGCGCTCCCGGATGGCCACGCCCGGACTCCGCATGTCCAGGATGAAGGCGGTGTGGACCCGGTCGTCGCAGGGTTCGCCTTCGCGGACCGGCTCCCATGCGGCCTTGTCGCCCCGGAGGACTCGCCTGGCCGGCACCCGCGCGACGAGCGTGATGTACCGGGCGATCGAGCCGTTCGTGCACCAGAGCTTCTCCCCGTTCACGCGGAAGTGGGTACCCGACCGCTCCAGCACCGCCTCCGTCCGGATGTTCGCTGCGTCAGAGCCGGTGATCGGCTCGGTGAGCGCGAAGGCGGAGAGACAGTCCCGGGCCACGCGCGGGAGGTAGGTCTTCTTCTGGGCCTCGCTCCCGAACAGCAGGATCGGCATGGCGATGCCGATGGACTGGGGCACGGCCACGGTCAGCGAGAGGATGTTGCTCCAGCTCGCGATCAGGGTGAGGACGCGGCCGTAGTTCGTGTAGGAGAAGCCGAGCCCCCCATACTCCTTGGGAATCTTCATCCCAAACGCGCCGAGTTCCAGCAGGCCCTTGAGCACGGGCTCGGGAATGGTCGCCGTCCGCTCGATCTCGTCCGGATCCACATGGGTCCGGAGGAACCGCTCGATCTCGCGGCAATAGGCCTCGCCGATCGCACGCTCCTCGGGCGGCTCCGGCGGAGGGAGCAGGAGGGAGAAGTCCGGCTGGCCGACGAACACCCCGGCCATGAAACTCAGCCCGGTCAGGCGCTCCCGCGCTTCCTCGATCCGCTCCAAGCCCTTGAAGAGGCTGGCCATGGCCTCAGCTTAGCACAAACCGGAGGGACCGGAGCGGCGATCACCACGCCACGCGTCCCGGAGGCCGCGCTGAATACGGCCATTCCAGCGTGCAAGAAATCAGGGGCGGGACAAGCCCTTCATCTTCTCCGCAAACAGCTTCCGGGCCTTGGCGACCTTCGGGCTGACCATGTAAGTGCAGTAGGGCTGGGAGGGATTGCGGGCGAAGTACGCCTGGTGGTAGGCCTCGGCGACGTAGAAGGGGCCCGCCGGGGCGAGCTCGGTCACGATCGGCCTCTCGAAGACCCGCTGCCTCGTCAACTCCGCGATCATGGCCTCCGCCATCGCCCGCTGCTCCGGCGAGTGGTAGAAAATGGCCGAGCGGTACTGGGTGCCGACGTCGTTGCCCTGCCGGTTGAGCGTGGTCGGATCGTGGATCGCGAAGAACACCTCGAGGATCTCCCGGTAGGACACGACGGCGGGATCGAAGGTGATCCGCACCGCCTCCGCGTGGCCCGTCCGGCCCGTGCATACGGCCTCGTAAGACGGATTGGGAACTTGGCCGCCCGTGTAGCCGGACTCGACCGAGTCCACCCCCTTCATCTGGTCATAGACCGCCTCCAGGCACCAAAAGCATCCGCCCGCAAGGGTGGCGATCTCCCTCGATTCCGATCCGGCCCCGGGCGTCTCGATCATTGACTCCTCCGTCGTCGCCCCAACCAATCGTCGGGGCTAAGCATGGCAGGCGGACCTCCGCGCGGGCTGCGTGAGTGGGCGCGGGCACGGACAAGGCAGGCGCCAGGCTCGCCGAGGCTCGCCCGGCTCGGACGGGCGGTCCGATCAGAGATCGGGGTTACGCCGCCTCGTAGTAATCCTGATCCTCGGCTTCGGTGTCGGGCGACCCGCTCGAGGGCCTGCCCACCTCGGTATAGGTCGCCACGATCGCCGCCGCCCAGGTCAGGAGCATCAAGGAGATGAGCAGAGCCAGCGGAAGCATCGCCCTCTTCCCCGGTTCATGGCCGTTGCTTATTATAGACGGGGTTGCGCCGGCCCGCTAGGGCCGCGCGGTTCCCCCGGACATCCCCTTTGCCAGGGAAGCCCGGCCCCCTACTTCTTGGCCTTCTGACACAGGCCTTCGCGCTCGTCCCCCGTCCCCACAACGATCTTGGCGGTGAGCTGCTGCAGGCGCGCCATATCCTCGGCCGGAATCGTCGCCTTGAAGATGACCCTCATCGTGTCGCTCCGCACCGCGACGAATCCGTAGTCCTTGCTGTCATAGGCGGGGGAGAGGCCGAGCCCCTGAATGCTGGGCCGGCCACCGTACGCAAACAGCGTCGACACGGTCGTGACGGGCAGCCGCCAGGGGTTGCCGGTGCTGCATTCGTACACCTGGCCGTCGTCCAGCACCAAATCCAATCGCAGCAGGAGAGACCCGATGCGCTTCTGAAAATACTCGATCAGGCCGGGATTGTCGCTGATCCGGGCCGAGCGCGCCTTCACGGAGACGATCCCGTAGTCCAGTTCGAGGACGGCGTCTAGGACCGTGCCGCCCAGCTCTTGGGCCGCGGCCTCCAAGGCCGCGCGGGCCGCCTCCGTCGCCTGGAGCGTGACCGGTACGTTCAGCGAGGCATTGCCGGCCCCC
>CAZTUO010000050.1:0-14534 GCA_964616355.1 uncultured Nitrospira sp. | reverse complement strand
CCGGGATACCGTAACGCAGCAGTCCGCCGATCCGGTCCGCCTTCTCGAAGACCGTCACGTGGTGCCCTGCGCGCGCGAGCTGTTGCGCGCAGGCGAGGCCCGCCGGCCCGGAGCCGACCACCGCTACGGTCTTCCCCGTGCGGGCCACCGGCAGGATCGGCTCGACCCAGCCTTCGTCGAAGCCCTTGTCAATGATGTTCCACTCGATGACGCGGATCGAGACGGGGTCGTCGTTGATGCCGAGGACGCAGGCGGACTCGCAGGGCGCGGGGCAGAGCCGGCCGGTGAACTCGGGGAAATTGTTGGTCGTATGCAGCACCTTGAGCGCGTCCTTCCAGCGACCCCGATGGACGAGGTCGTTCCACTCGGGGATCAGGTTGACGACGGGGCAGCCGTTCGTGCTCTGGCAGAAGGGGACGCCGCAGTCCATGCAGCGGGCCCCCTGGGCCTTGAGCTTCTCCTCGGGGAACGGCTCGTAGAACTCCTTCCAGTCCAGGACGCGGAGCTCGACCGGCCGCCGCACGGGGCCTTCCCGGCGGTATTTGAGAAACCCCCTGGGATCAGCCATGGGCGACCTTCTCCTTCTGCGCCTGCTCCTTCGCGGCCGCGGCCTTGCGCTCCGCCAACACCCGCTTGTAGTCGATCGGCATGACCTTGACGAACCGCGGCAGCATCGCCTCCCAGGCATCCAGGACCGTCTTGGCCTTGCGGCTCCCGGTATAGCGGGAGTGAGCCTCGACCATCTCCCGCAGCGTCCGCTTGTCCTCCGCGGCCGTGACCGGCTCCAGCTCGACCATCCCCAGGTTGCAGCGCGACTCGAACTTGCCGTCCTCGTTCAGCACGTAGGCGATCCCGCCGGACATCCCCGCCGCGAAGTTCCGGCCCGTCCGCCCCAGCACGACCACAACGCCGCCGGTCATGTACTCGCAGCCGTGGTCGCCGGTGCCCTCGATGACGGCCCGGACGCCGCTGTTCCGGACGGCGAAGCGCTCGCCCGCCGTGCCGTAGAAGTAGCACTCGCCCTGCGTGGCCCCGTAGAGCGAGGTGTTGCCGATCAGGATGGTCTCTTCCGGCACGAATCGCGCCCCCTTCGGCGGGACGACGATGATCTTGCCGCCGGAGAGCCCCTTGCCCAGGTAGTCGTTGGACTCGCCCTCCAGGATCAGGGTCACCCCCCGCGCGAGGAACGCGCCGAATGACTGGCCGGCCGACCCGGTGAACTTGATCGTGATGGTGTCGGGCGGCAGCCCCTCGAGGCCGTACTTCTTGGCGATCCGGCTGGACAGCATCGTGCCGGTCGCCCGATTGACGTTGCGGATCGGAAGGTCCAGCGTGACCTTCTCGCCGCGCTCGAGGGCCGGCCGGCACAGCTCGAGGAGCCGCCGGTCCAGCACCTCGTCAATCCCGTGGTCCTGCCGCTGCACGCAGTGGCGGGCCACCTCGAGGCCCACCTGGGGCACGTGCAGCAGCGGCGAGAGGTCCAGCCCCTTGGCCTTCCAGTGGTCCACCGCCTGCTGCGCCTTGAGCTTGTCCACCCGCCCGATCATCTCGTTCATCGTGCGGAAGCCCAGCTTGGCCATCAGCTCGCGGACTTCCTCGGCCACGAAGAAGAAGTAGTTGACCAGGTGCTCAGGCTGCCCGGCGAACTTCTTGCGGAGGACCGGGTCCTGGGTCGCGATCCCCACCGGACAGGTGTTGAGGTGGCACTTGCGCATCATGATGCAGCCCTCGACGATGAGGGGCGCCGTCGAGAAGCCGAACTCCTCCGCGCCGAGCAGCGCCGCGATCACGACGTCCCGGCCGGTTTTCATCTGCCCGTCCGTCTCCACCCGGATGCGCCCCCGCAGGTCGTTCAGCACCAGCGTCTGGTGGGTCTCCGCCAGGCCCAGCTCCCAAGGGATGCCGGCGTATTTAATAGACGAAAGGGGCGAGGCGCCCGTGCCCCCGCTGTCGCCGCTGATCAGCACCTTGTCGGCCTTGGCCTTGGCTACCCCGGCCGCGACCGTGCCGACCCCGACCTCCGCGACGAGCTTGACCGAGACCTCCGCCTCGGGGTTCGCGTTCTTGAGGTCGAAGATGAGCTGCGCCAGGTCCTCGATCGAATAGATGTCGTGGTGTGGCGGTGGCGAGATGAGCTGGACGCCCGGCGTCGAGTACCGGAGCTTGGCGATGATCTCGTCCACCTTGTGGCCGGGGAGCTGGCCGCCCTCGCCGGGCTTGGCGCCCTGCGCCATCTTGATCTGCAGCTCGCCCGCGTTCACCAGGTAGTGGATCGTCACGCCGAAGCGCGCGGAGGCGACCTGCTTGATGTAGGAGTTCTTGGAGTCGCCGTTCGGGAGCGGGATGAAGCGCTCCGGATCCTCCCCGCCCTCGCCGGTGTTGCTCTTGGCGCCGATCCGGTTCATCGCGATCGCGAGCGTCTCGTGGGCCTCCTTGCTGATCGCGCCGAAGGACATGGCGCCCGTGGTGAACCGCTTGACGATCTCCTGGGCCGGCTCGACCTCCTCGAGCGGGACCGGCTCGGGGGCGAAGTGGAAGTCCAGGAGCCCGCGCAGGTTGGAGCGCCGCTTGCTCTCGTCGTTCACGAGCGCCGCGAACTCCTTGTAGGTCTTCGGATCATTGGTGCGCGTCGCGTGCTGGAGCTTGTAGATCGTCTCGGGGTTCCAGTTGTGGTGCTCGCCCTGCACCCGGTAGTGGATCTCCCCGCCGAAGTCGAGCTGGCGGATCGGCGCGGGCTCGTAGGCCTGCCGGTGCCGCCGCAAGGTCTCCTCCCCAATCTCCCGGATGCCGATCCCCTCGATCCGGGAGGCGGTGCCGGTGAAGTACCGGTCCACGGTCTGGCGGTTCAACCCGATCGCTTCGAAGATCTGGGCGCCGCAGTAGGACTGGACGGTGGAGATCCCCATCTTCGAGAAAATCTTCAGGAGACCCTTGTTGATCGCCTTGATGAACTTCGCCTCGGCGGTCGCCGCGTCAATGCCCTCCGGCAGGATCCCCTCCCGCTCCATGTCCACGAGCGTCTCGAAGACGAGGTAGGGGTTGACCGTGCCCGCGCCATAACCGATCAGGCAGGCGAAGTGGTGGACGTCCCGCGGCTCGCCGGTCTCGACGATCAGCCCGACCTCCGTCCGCGTGCACTCGCGGACGAGGTGGTGGTGCAGCGCCGAGATGCCGAGCAGGCTCGGGATCGGCGCCCAGTCTTCGTTGACGCCACGGTCGCTGAGGATCAGGAACTTGTACCCCTCGCGGATCGCCTGGGAGGCCTGCTGGCAGAGGTCGTCCACGGCCACCGCGAGCCCGTCCGGCCCGTCGGCGACGCGGAATAGCATCGGCAGGGTCTTGCTCTTGAAATGCGGGTCGGCGATCTCGCGGATCTTCTGCAGGTCCACGTTGGTCAGGATCGGCTGCTTGACCCGGATCCGCCGGCAGGCTTCCGGCGTCTCGGCCATCACGTTGGGCTTCGGCCCGATGTTGGTCACGAGCGACATGACCAGCTCTTCGCGAATGGGGTCAATGGGCGGATTGGTCACCTGGGCGAAGAGCTGCTTGAAGTACTTGAACAGGAGCTGCGGCCGGTCCGACAACACGGCGAGCGGCGTGTCCGTCCCCATGGAGGAGACCGGCTCCTCGCCGGTCACGACCATCGGGGTCAGCACCATCTTCAGCTCCTCGACCGTGTAGCCGAAGGCCTGTTGCCGCTGCCGGAGCGTCGGGTGGTCGGGCTGCGGGACGTTGAGCGGCTCGGGCAGCTCATCGAGCGACACCCGGTACTGGGTTACCCAGGCCCGGTAGGGCTTCTGGCTGACGATGTTCGCCTTGATCTCCTCGTCGTCAATGATCCGCCCCTGCGCCGTGTCCACCAGGAACATGCGCCCCGGCTGGAGCCGACCCTTGAGCCGGATGTCCTTCGCGTCGGTCGGCAGGACGCCCGCCTCTGAGGCCAGCACGACGAGGTCGTCGGTTGTGACCTGGTAGCGGCAGGGCCGCAGCCCGTTCCGGTCCAGGGTCGCGCCGATCAGCGTGCCGTCCGTGAAGCAAACCGCCGCCGGCCCGTCCCAGGGCTCCATCATCGCCGCGTGGTACTCGTAGAACCCGCGCCGATCGAGGTCCATCTGCGGGTTGCCCACCCAGGGTTCCGGAATCAGCATCATCATCGCGTGCGGAAGCGACCGGCCGCCCAGCACGAGGAACTCCAGCGCGTTGTCCAGGCAGGCGCTGTCGCTCTGGTGCTCGTAGACGATCGGGAAGAGCTTGGGGACGTCCTCGCCGAAGAGTTCCGATTGGAGCCGGCCCTGCCGCGCCCGCATCCAGTTCACGTTGCCCTTCAGCGTATTGATTTCGCCGTTGTGGCAGATGTAGCGGTAGGGATGCGCGAGCGGCCAAGTCGGGAACGTATTCGTGCTGAAGCGCGAGTGGATCAGCGCGAGCGCGGAGACGACGTCGGGGTCGGCCAGGTCTCGGTAGTACCGGTCCATCTGGCTCGGGAGCAGGAGGCCCTTGTACACGATCGTGTTGGCGGAGAGACTCGGGATGTAAACGTACTCCCGCCCCTCGATTGCGGACGCGCGGATCGCGTTCTCGACGCGCTTGCGGATGACGTAGAGCTTCCGCTCGAACTGCGCCGCGTTGAAGCTGTCGCGGGCGATGAATACCTGCCGGATGACGGGCTCGGTCCGGCGCGCCTGGATCCCGATCGCGTCGCTGTCCACCGGGACGTCCCGCCAGCCGAGGAACCGCGCGCCCTCCTCCGCAATCACGCGCTCGAACAGCGCCTCGCACTGCCGGCGCTGCCGCGCGTCCCGCGGCAGGAACACCATCCCGACCCCGTACTCGCCGGCGTCGGGCAGCTTCACCTTGACGTCCGCCGCAGCGCGCTTGAGAAACTCGTGCGGGACCTGCAGCAGGATCCCCGCCCCGTCCCCGGTGCAGGGATCGCAGCCTTGCGCGCCGCGGTGGAAGAGGTTCTGGAGCACCTGCAGCGCCTTGAGGACGATCTCGCGCGACTTGTGGCCCTTGATGTTGACGACGAAGCCGATCCCGCAGGCGTCACGTTCCTGCCGAGGGTCGTAGAGCCCCTGCTGGGGAGGCAATCCCGGAGCGATCATGGCCGAATGATCCCGCGTGATGGTTTGAGACACGTATCCGCGCGGCCCGACCGGCCGCCGGCTAGGAGGGGCTGGGCCCCCTGTGGGCCCTGCGCGAACGCGTCATGCACCGGGTGCGGCGTCATGCGCACCTTACTGGAACGCGCGCTGATCTGTCAAGCCAACCGCGCCCGCGTGCGCGGGCTCCGCCCGTGCGAGAACGACCCCGAGCGCCAGCCAATTCAGCTTGACAAACCGAGACCCCTCCACCTACTATCCCGCCATGAAAACCGGGCCGACCACGTCCACGCTCCACACGATGGCGGACGTGTGGGACGCCTATCGGGAGGAGCTGGACGAAGTCGAGGATCAGATCCGTAAAAACCTCGATTCGACGGTCGCCCTGATCAACACGGTCGCCGCCCACATCCTGAGCAGCGGTGGAAAGCGCATCCGCCCCCTGCTCCTGCTCCTCTGTGCCCGCCTCTGCGGCTACACCGCGAAGGACCACCTCCTGCTGGGGAGCCTCGTCGAGTATATCCACACCGCCACGCTCCTCCACGACGACGTCGTGGACGACGCCGACCTCCGCCGGGGCCGGCGGGCCGCCCGGAAGGTCTGGGGCAACCAGGTCAGCATCCTCGTCGGCGACTACCTCTACTCGAAGGCGATCTGCCACATCGTCGGGTTCCGGCACCAGGCGATCAACGAAGTTCTCTCCGAGGCCTGCCGGAAGATGGCGGAGGGGGAGGTTCTCCAGCTCTACTACAACGGGAACCCCGCGATCACCGAGCCCGAGTACCTCCGTATCATCGAGTACAAGACCGCCAGCCTCATCGCCGCCTCCTGCTGCATCGGGGCGATCGTGGGCGAGGCGGCGCCGGACAAGCAGGAGGCTCTGTTCCGGTTCGGCCAGCACCTCGGCATCGCGTTCCAGATTTCGGACGACACGTTGGACTACGCGGCGCATGGAGACCGCCTGGGCAAGACCCTGGGCCAGGATCTCAGGCAGGGCAAGGCCACGCTTCCGCTCCTGCACCTGCTCCAGCACTGCTCGGAGGAGGATCGCCGGATGATCAAGGACCGGATGGAGACCCGGACCTTGACGGAGCCCGACCTCCTCCGGATCATTTCGCTCATGCAGGAATACGGCTCGATCAACTACGCGATGGACCGGGCGCGGACGTTCGTCGGCGCCGCGAATCGGGACCTGGCGGTGTTCGAGGACTCACCGGCCAAGCGGGCGCTCGCCATCGTGTCAGACTATATGGTCAACCGCGATCGCTGATTCAATCCCCTCAATCCGGCTCCTGAATCCGTGGGCTGAGCGCGGGCCGTAGCGGGTGCACGTTCGGGCCGGCCGACGCGGCTCGCCGGACGGGGCCACCGGCATGATGGGCCCGACACCATATCGCTTTCCGGACACCAATGCGGCGGCCCACCCGCTCCTCCGGCTGGCGGCCGAGGCCATCGCCGTGTATCTCTCGGAGCAGCGTATCATCGAGCCGCCGCCCGGGCTGCTGGTGGCCGTCCCGGAAGCCCTGAAGCCGGCCGGGGTGTTCGTGTGTCTGAAGCGGAAAGGCGAGCTTCGGGGGTGTATCGGGACGACCGAGCCCCTGTGCGAGACCGCAGCCCAGGAAGTGATTCACAACGCGATCGGCGCCGCTACCCGGGACCCCCGGTTTCAACCGGTCCGGCGCGACGAGCTGGGGGAGCTGGCGATCGCGGTGGATCTGCTCGGCCCGCTGGAGCCGGTGGCCGGACACGACGAGCTGGATCCCCGCCGCTACGGCCTCGTGCTCCGGTCGGGCGAGCGGCGGAGCGTCCTCCTGCCGGACATCGAGGGTATCGCGTCGGTGGACGACCAGGTGAAGGCGGCCCGGGCCAAGGCGGGGATCGGCGCCTGGGAGCCAGTCGAGCTGTTCCGGTTCGAAGTGACGAGATACCGTTGAAAGGCGACGAAGGAGCAATCGTCATTTGACTCTCCGGGAGGATTTTCACGCGTGGCCAACATCGTTCCCTTCAAAGGCGTGCTCTACAACCCCGAGTTCGTCGGCGATGTGGCGAAGGTCGTGGCCCCGCCCTACGACGTGATTGACGCCGAGACCCAGCGGGTCTTGCACGCGCGCCACCCGAACAACGTCATCCGTCTCGAGCTCGGGCTGGATGAGCCCGGCGACGGCCCCGAGCGGAACAAGTACACGCGCGCGGCCGCCTGGCTGCGCGCGTGGCTGGCCTGCGGCGCGCTCCGGCGCGACCTGGAGCCGGCCGTCTATCCTTATACGATCGAATACCGGGTCCCCTCCGCGGGGGCGGACGCCGCGGGGCGAGTCCTCAAGGGGTTCCTCGCGACCGCGCAGTTGGAGGAGTTCGGGACCGGCCGCATCTACCCGCACGAGACCACGCGCGCCGCGGCCAAGGCCGACCGGCTCCGGCTGCTGGAAGCCTGCCGGGCCAACTTCAGCCCGATCTTCGCCCTGTTCTCGGATCCGGAGGACTCCGTGCTCTCCCTCATCCAGAAGTCGGTCAACACCGAGAAGCCGCGCCTGGACTTTCGCGACGACGAGGGATTCCGGCAGCGGCTCTGGGCGATCACCGATCCTGCCGTATTGCGCGAGATCACGGCGGCCATGCAGCCGAAGCCGCTCTTCATCGCCGACGGGCACCACCGGTACGAGACCGCCTTGACCTACCAGCGGCAGCGTCGCCACGCGGCCGGGCTGCCGCCGACGGGTGGGGACCAACCCTACGACCGCGTGCTCATGCTCTTCGCCTGCCTGGAGGACCCCGGGCTGACCGTGCTCCCCACCCACCGCGCACTCAAGCTCGGGCTCCCCGGCCTCAACGAGATCGTGTCCCTCCTGCGAGAAGCCTTTACCGTCGACCTCCTGGGCTTCACACCCGAGAGCGAGGCCAAGACCCGCGCGCAGTTTCTCCACAAGCTGCGCGCGGCGGGTGAGGCGGGCCAGGCCTTCGGGCTCGCACTGGACGGGACCGACTGCTACCTGCTGCTCACGCTCAAGGCGGGCGCGGCCCTCCCGGCCGGCGCGTCGGTCAGGGACCGGCTGGACGTGTCGGTCCTGCACAACCTGGTCCTCCCAGCGTTGCGGGTACCCGCGCTTGCAGAGGCGGACGTCCTCTACACGAAAGACGACCACGAAGCCCTCGATCTGGTCCGGCGCGGCGAGGCGCGGGCGGCGTTCCTCTTGAACCCGACCAAGGTGAGCGAGGTGCGCGCGGTGGCCGCGGCCGGCGACCGGATGCCGCACAAGTCCACCTACTTCTTCCCGAAACCGCTCACGGGCCTCGTGCTCCACCTCATGGAAGAGATGGGCTGCTCTTCGTCCCCTCCCTATTAGGGACTGCGAATTTTCCGCCGTTTGGCCTAACGTACGCCTGCCGCCGAGCGTCCTCTATGGAGACGGCGGCCCCGGTGTTGGCGCCGGCTCCACCGGCTGCCCACCCAGCCAGGTTGCGACGAGAGCCAGCGATGAAAGGCACCGTCCTCGTCGCCGATGACGATCCCGACATCGTCACGGTCCTGCGCGACCACCTCGAATCTCTCGGCTACGCCACCCTCGGCGCGGGCGACGGCCCCCGCGCGCTCGAGCTAATCGAGCAGCACCAGCCCAATCTCCTGCTGCTCGATCTCGAAATGCCCGAGATCCCCGGCCTCGAGATCCTCAAGCGGCTCGCCAAGGGACGCCAGGCCGGCCTCGACGGCTACGACCTGCCCGTCATTGTCATGACGGCCTACGGCACGATCTCGCGCGCGGTCGAGGCCATGAAGCAAGGCGCCTACGATTTCGTCACGAAGCCCTTCGACCCGGATCACCTGGCCATCGTGATCCGGAAGGCGCTCGAGCGTGAGGCGCTCCAGCGCCAGATCGTCTGCCTGCGGTCCGACGTGGCGACGCGCTACGCCACCATCGTCGGGAACAGCCCGGCGCTCCAAGCCGTCGTGGCCCTCGCTCAGCGGGCCGCCGCCTCCGACGCGAGCGTGCTGCTGCTCGGCGAGAGCGGCACGGGCAAGGAGCTGTTCGCGCGATCCTTGCACCAGTGGAGCCCGCGGCGAGCCATGCCCTTCGTCGTCATCAACTGCGTCGCGCTCACCGACACGCTGCTGGAGAACGAGCTGTTCGGCCACGAACGAGGGGCCTTCACCGGCGCCGACCGGCTGCAGAAGGGCAAGATCGAGCTGGCCGACGGCGGCACGGTCTTCCTGGACGAGATCGGCGACATGCCGCCGGCGCTCCAGGCCAAGCTGCTCCGCGTGCTCCAGGACCACGAGTTCCACCGCGTCGGCGGGAGCCGGCTGGTGCGGGTCAACATTCGGGTCATCGCGGCCACGAACAAGGACCTGCGGCAGGGGGTCCGAGCCGGCGCCTTCCGGGAAGACCTCTACTTCCGGCTCAACGTGGTGACCCTGACGCTCCCACCGCTTCGGGAGCGGCGGGACGACATCCCGCAGCTCGCCGAGCATTTCCTCAAGCGCCACACGCGCGACGCGAAGCGTCCCCAGCTCCGGCTGACGCCGGAGGCGTCGGCGGCCCTCCAGGCGTACGCCTGGCCGGGCAACATCCGGGAGCTGGACAACGCGATCGCCCGGGCTGTGGTGCTGAGCCCGACCGACGCGATCGGGCCTGAGGACCTGGGCCTCGCCGGCAGCGACGGACTCGGCGGGCCGAGCCCGCAGCCCCTGGACCAGCTCCTCGACCTCCCCTACCACGCCTCCATGGAGGAGCATAGCCGGCGCCTGATCCAGCGGGCGCTCCAGCGCGCTCATGGCAACCAGACCAGAGCCGCCGAGCTGCTCCGGCTCCAGCGGACCTATCTCGCCCGCCTGATCAAGCAGAAGAACATCCTGGCCACGCCCTCCGCGGTTTGATTTTGGCCGCGCGGCTGGTAGGATACGGGCAGCTTCTCTGCGAGGGTCCGATGGCCATCGATCCCGTGTGCGGCATGACGGTGGACGAGGCGACGGCCCCCGCCTCTGCGGAGCACGGGGGGACGACCTATTACTTCTGCGCCCCAGGCTGCAAGCGGACCTTCCTCGCCGATCCCGAGCGCGTGCTCCGCGAGGGGCCCAAGGGCATGGCCGCGCCACAGATGGTGACGCTCCTGCCGAAGCCGCAGCGCGCGGCCAGCCTCTCTTCCCCCTCGCCGCGCGCCGCGCGCCGAGCGCCCAGTCAGACGGTGACCATCCCCATCGAAGGCATGTCCTGCGCCTCCTGCGTCGCCCGGATCGAGGGCGGCCTGCAGGCGACGCCCGGCGTCCTGCGCGCCGCGGTCAACCTGGCCACCGAGCAGGCGACCGTCCAGTTCCAGCCGGATGTCACCAGCCTGCAGACCATCGCAGACACGATCCGGGAGCTCGGCTACGCCCCGGTGACGCCGCCGGCCGCCCCGGCGCCTCACGCCCGCCCCGGCGCACCCGCGCACGAGCGCCAGGAGCAGGCCACCCAGACGCTCAAGCGGCGCTTCCTCGTCTCGGCCGGGCTGACCCTGCCCGTCATGGTCCTCGGCATGTCGGAACACCTGGGGCTCCCGATCCCGCAGACGGTGTCGTTCTGGCTCCAGCTCCTGCTCACGACGCCGGTCCAGTTCTGGGCCGGCGGGCCGTTCTATCGGGGCGCGCTCGCCGTGGCCCGGCATGGCTCGACCGACATGAATACGCTCATCGCGGTCGGGACGTCAGCCGCCTACCTCTACAGCCTCGCCGCCACCGTCGCACCCCGGCTCTTCACAGCCGGCGGCCTCGCGCCCGCGGTGTACTTCGACACCGCCGCCGCGATCATCACCCTGATCCTGTTCGGGCGGCTCCTGGAGGCGAGAGCCAAGGGGCGGGCGTCCGAGGCGATCCGGAAGCTGGCCAGCCTCCAGCCTAAACAGGCGCGGGTCATCCGGGACGGGCACGAGCGAGACATCCCGATCGAAGAGGTCAAGGTCGGCGATCTCGTGATCGTGCGGCCCGGCGAGAAGGTGCCCGTGGACGGCATCGTCCGGCAGGGCCTCTCGGCGGTTGACGAGTCCATGCTCACCGGCGAAAGCCTGCCCGTCGACAAGCAGCCGGGCGACCAGGTGATCGGCGCGACCTTGAACCGGACCGGCAGCCTGCGGATCGAAGCGACGCGGGTCGGGGCGGATTCGGCCCTGGCCCGGATCGTGCGGATCGTGGAGGAGGCGCAGGCGGCCAAGCCGCCGCTCGCCAAGCTGGCCGACCGGGTGGCCGCCCGCTTCGTCCCCGCAGTCCTGGCCATCGCGGCGGCCACGTTCCTGCTCTGGCTCTGGCTCGGGCCGGCTCCGGCGCTCACGCACGCGGTGGTGAACTTCGTCGCCGTCCTCATCATCGCCTGCCCCTGCGCCTTGGGCCTGGCGACGCCGACCTCGATCATGGTCGGCATCGGCAAAGCCGCGGAGCACGGGATCCTGCTGCGGGGCGGCGACGCGCTCGAGCGCGCGCATCGGCTCACGACCGTCGTGCTGGACAAAACTGGCACGCTCACGCGCGGCGAGCCAGCGGTGAGCGCGGTCATCCCGCTCGCGGCCGACTGGCCCGTGGATCGCACCGTCGCGCTCGCCGCCGCGGTCGAGCGAGGCTCCGAGCATCCAGTGGGCCAGGCCGTCGTCAAGCACGCGCAGGCGCGCGGGCTCACGATCGAAGAGGCGGAGGACTTCGCCGCCGTGCCCGGTCACGGCGTCCGCGCCAAGGTGGGCACCGGAGCCGGTGCCTCGACCGTCCTGCTCGGCAACCTGCGGCTGCTGGAGGCCGAAGGCGTACCGGTCCCTCCCGAGGCGCAGCGGAAGGCCGAGCAGTTGGCGCAGGCAGGTCAGACCGTCATGTACCTGGCGGTGCGGCCCGCCGCTGCGCGGGAGGGTGGCGAGGTCGTCGGCTTGATCGCGGTCGCCGATCAGCTCAAAGATCATGCCCGCGAGGCGGTCGAAGCGCTGCACCGGCTCGGCCTCGAAGTGATCATGCTCACGGGGGACAATCCGCGCACCGCCCAGGCCATCGCCAAGCAGGTGAAGATTGACCGGGTCGAGGCGGAGGTTCTCCCGGAGCAGAAAGCCCAGGTCGTGGGCACACTGCAACAGGCCGGCAAGGTCGTCGCCATGGTCGGCGACGGGATCAACGACGCGCCGGCGCTGGCCCAGGCCGACGTCGGCATCGCGATCGGGACGGGCACCGATGTCGCGATGGAGGCGGCGCCGGTCACGCTCATGAGCGGTGACCTGCGGGGCGTCGTTACCGCGATCGCGCTCTCCCGCGCGACCACGACCAACATCAAGCAGAACCTCTTCGCCGCGTTCGTCTATAACGTCTTGTTGATCCCCGCCGCCGCCCTCGGGTATCTCAACCCCATCTGGGCCGCCGCCGCCATGAGCCTGTCCTCCGTGAGCGTCGTCGGCAACGCCCTGCGCCTCCGACGCTTTACGCCGCCCCTGTCCTGACTGTGTCCCCCCGCAAGGCCGGTCCCCTCTAAGTTTCCCCCCTCGCCCAACCGCCCCCCAACCGGTCGGGACAAAAAAAGTCGTCAAAACGGGACAAATGACCCTACCCGACTTTCTCAAGGTGGCGTACCCATGCGGGCGCCCTCGTGTCCAGGCCTCAGGCCGCCTTGGCAGCGCCTGAGGGAGATCCTCGGGAGGGCCGATCCTGCACTCACCAAGGAAGGAGGCCATCATGTATGCCACAGCGTTCCGATCGTTGGCCCAGATGATCGGCGGGGCGGCCGTCGTCATCGGGTTCCTCGCGGGCGGCCCCCCGCAGCCAGCGTTTGGCTTTGACGGAGGCCCCCACTCCGACACTGTTACAACTTGGGCCGTCGGCACCAGCCCACTCAGCGGGTTCGACCCCCATGAAACCACCGATGACGTCGCGGGATTGACCGCCCAAGTGGGCGCGCCGGCGATGGTGACCTCGATGGAGAACACCTGCGGCGGGTTTTGCGGTCTGCTGTTCTGGAACCCGACGACGAACGCGTTTAAGACCTACTGCGTGACCGGCGGGTTTCAGTTCGCGCTCGACGTCAACCGGCGGACCGCCTCGGGGGCGCCCTTGACCTTCGGCGGCGGCGACACCTGGGCCACCGTTCATGGCAACTCCGCGTTCAGCCCGTACATGAACTTCGCCGGCAGCGGGAGCTTCCGCAGATGGGATGTGGGGGCCTTCGGGGCGACCGGTATCCGGGTCGATCAGTCCAATGGAAAGGTGCACGTCGGGAATAACTTCCCGGGCCAGGTGATCGAGCTGGATCCCCCAACGAACGCGGTGAGGAAATGGGACGTCGGCAACAACCCCTACTTCCTGGTCGTAGAGAGCGGCGTGGTCTTCGCGACCGCGTTCACCGGGGACGGGAAGCCGGACCAGATCCTCCGTCTCGACACGGCGACCGGGGAGCTCAAGCGCTGGACGATCCCGACGCCTGGCTTTGTGTCCGGGGGATTCGGCATGCCCAACAGCCTCGCCAAAGACTCGGCGGGAAGCCTCTGGTTTACCGTCACCGGAGCGAACCTCATCGGTCGTCTGCGGGCTGGCCCCGATGGAATGCTGGGCACGGCGGACGATGTGATCGACGAGTACTCGAAGGCGGGCCTTGACAAACCGCACGCCATCGCGACCTCGGGCTCCGGTTCGACCCTCCAGAGCTACTTCACCGAGGCGATGGCGGACAAGGTGAGCGTGCTGACGGTCATGGCGGCGAGCCCGACCAGCACCGCCGTGGCGCCAACCACGGAGATGCTCACGCCAACCCTATCCACCGCGGCGCCCGTGGATTTCACGCCGAGCATGCTCGAGGCCACGATTGCTCCAGTCGTCACGCCGGTCACCAGCACGGATCCGAGCGGCATCGATCGCTTCCCAATTCCCGCAGGCACGCTGGACCCGACGGGAATGACCCGGGTCGCCTTTCCGAACACCGTGTTCGGCTCCATGCACGGCAGCGACCATGTCTTCAAGTTCGTCAGCGAAGTGATCGTGGCGCCGTCCCCGCCACCGTCCGGCGAGGTGAAAGGCCGCATGACTGGCGGCGGGAGCGTCATGAGCACCACGGTGGGCCGGGTGACCCACGGATTCGAACTGCACTGCGACACCACCAAGAGTCCTAACAACCTGCAGATCAACTGGGGGAAGGGCAACAAGTTCCACTTGGAGAGCCTCACCACGGCCTCCTGCAGCGACGATCCGGCCATCGTGCCGAACCCGCCAGCCACGCCCTTTGACACTTACAAAGGCGAGGGGACCGGGCGGCTGAACGGGGTCGCCGGCGCGACGGCCAAGTGGACCTTCACCGACGCGGGCGAGCCCGGAAAGAGCGACATGGCCACGATCGAGATCAAGGACGCGACCAATACGGTTGTGCTCAGCGTCTCGGGCTCCCTCCAGAACGGGAACCACCAGGCGCACACCGACTAAGGACCTCAGCGATCCCTTCCCGGGGGAGCGGG